>JAESSX010000004.1 GCA_016763915.1 Rhodospirillales bacterium | reverse complement strand
GGGGGCATGGCGGCCCCGGCGGTGGGGTCGTGATCGGTTTTCGCATAGCCGCTGCTGACGGGCGCGAAGAACTCGCTGCCGCCGACGGAACCCTGATCCTGTTCAGTTGGTTTTCTGGTCATACCCAAGACTATGAATTTCCCAAGTGGATTTCCAGTAACATGTCCCGGACGTTGACAGTTTTCGGACGCCCGACCATGATCGCCCGGATTTTCCCCAAATATCAAAGAGCGATAAAATTGTTGCCATGACCGACACCCTCGCCATTGCCCTGGCCCAGATCAACACCACCGTCGGCGACATTGACGGCAACCTGGACCGAATCCGCGCCGTGCGCGCCGAGGCCGCGGACCAGGGCGCCGACCTGGTTGTCACCGGCGAGCTTGCGGTGTCGGGCTACCCGCCGGAAGACCTGGTCCTGAAACGCGCCTTCCAGGACACCCTCGAGGCCGGGGTGAACGCCCTGGCCGCCGAGACCGCCGACGGCGGGCCGGGCTTGTTGGTCGGCGCCCCCTGGCGGGATGACGACACGCTCCATAACGCGGCCCTGCTGCTCGACGGCGGCGAAATCACCGCCGTGCGCTTCAAGTGTGAACTGCCCAATTACGGCGTCTTCGACGAAAAGCGCGTCTTCGCCCCGGGGCCGCTGCCGGGCCCGATGGCCTTTCGCGGCGTCCGGCTGGGGGTCATGGTGTGCGAAGACATGTGGTTCCCCGACGTCGCCGAATGTCTGCAGGAATCCGGCGCCGAGATTCTTGTCGTCATCAACGGCTCCCCCTTCGAGATCGACAAGCCCGACGACCGCCTCAGCCCCGCCGTGGCGCGGGTCACCGAAACCGGTCTGCCGCTGGCCTATGTCAACCTGATCGGCGGCCAGGACGAACTGGTGTTCGACGGCGCGTCTTTCGTGCTGGGCGCCGGGCGGGACTACCGGGCCAAGGCCCCGTCGTGGCGTGAAGAAGTCCTGGTGACCCGCTGGTCCCGTGGAAGCGACACCTGGACCTGCGCGCAAACCGGCATCGCCAAGGAGCCGGACCCGTGCGCATCCGTCTACCGGGCGCTGGTGCTCGGCCTGCGCGACTATGTCGCCAAGAACGACTTTCCCGGCGTGCTGATCGGCCTGTCCGGCGGCATCGACAGCGCGCTGACCGCCGCCGTCGCCGTCGACGCGCTGGGCCCCGACCGGGTGCATCTGGTTCTCATGCCGTCGCCCTTCACCTCCGACGCAAGCACTGAAGACGCCGAAGCCACCGCCCGCCAACTCGGCTGCAAGCTCGACACCATCGCCATCGACCCGGCCATGGACGCCTTCGACGGCATGCTGAGCGAAATCTTCGACGGTCAGGCCAGGGACGTAACGGAAGAAAACATCCAGGCCCGCGCCCGCGGCATGATCCTGATGGCGTTGTCCAACAAGTTCGGCCACATGGTGCTGTCGACCGGCAACAAATCGGAAATGTCGGTCGGCTACGCGACGCTGTACGGCGACATGTGCGGCGGCTATTCGGTGTTGAAGGACGTCTACAAGACCACCGTGTTTGCGCTGTCGCGCTGGCGCAACGGCCAAAAACCGGACGACGCGCTCGGCCCCATTGCCGGCGGCGAGGGTTCGGTGATCCCTGAGCGCGTTATCACCAAGCCGCCCAGCGCCGAACTGAAACCCGACCAGACCGACCAGGACACCCTGCCGCCTTATGAAACCCTGGACGCCATTCTGAAATGCCTGATCGAGGAAGAGATGTCCCTGGATGACATCGCCGCCCGGGGCCACGACCTGGAAACGGCGGAAAAGGTCTGGCACATGCTGGACCGGGCCGAATACAAACGCCGCCAGGCCCCGCCGGGGGTCAAGATCACGCGCCGCGCGTTCGGCCGCGACCGCCGATATCCCTTGACCAACCGGTTCACCGGAAAGGTATAAGCATGACCTTAACCATCCACGACACCCTCAGCCGCAAGAAGACGGCGTTTGAGCCGCGCGACGAAAACGACGTGCGCATGTATGTATGCGGCCCGACCGTTTACGACTTTGCCCACATCGGCAACGCGCGTCCGGTGGTGGTGTTCGACATGTTGTATCGGTTGCTGAAGCGGCTCTATCCGAACGTCACGTACGTGCGCAACATCACCGACGTCGACGACAAGATCAACGCCGCGGCCAAGGAACAAGGCCTTCCCATCGGCGACATCACCGAGCGCACGACGAAGATTTTCCACCACGACATGGCGGCGCTGGGCGCGCTCGAGCCCGACCATGAACCGCGCGCGACGGAACACATTCAGGGCATGATCGCGTTGGTGGAAAAGCTGTTGGACAGCGGCAACGCCTATGAGAAAGACGGCCATGTCCTGTTCGATGTGCCGTCGATGCCCGATTATGGACGGTTGGCCAGACTCAACCGCGACGAACTGGTCGCCGGCGCCCGGGTCGAGGTCGCGCCCTACAAGAAAGACGCCGCCGATTTCGTGTTGTGGAAGCCGTCCACCGACGACCTGCCGGGATGGGACAGCCCCTGGGGACGAAGCCCCGAAAATCCAACGGGGCGCGGTCGGCCCGGCTGGCATCTGGAATGTTCGGTGATGAGCGAGAAATTCCTCGGTCCCGAATTCGACATCCACGG
The DNA here is from genome assembly GCA_016763915.1 of Rhodospirillales bacterium. The sequence goes on along the minus strand of JAESSX010000004.1, from coordinate 1,381 downwards.
CGGTGGCCAGGATTTGATTTTTCCGCACCACGAAAACGAGATCGCGCAATCGACCTGCATGGGCAACTCAGGCTTCGCCAAATACTGGATGCACAACGGATACCTGATGACCGAGGGCGAGAAGATGTCCAAGTCCCTGGGCAACTTCTACACCGTGCATGACCTGCTGGAAGAGTTTCCCGGCGAGGCGATCCGCCTGGCGCTGCTCAAAACCCACTATCGCCAGCCGCTGGATTTCACCAAGGCCGGGATCAAAGAGGCGAAGCGGGAGTTGGACGGATTTTACGGCGCGCTGCGTGGCGCCGACGGTGATCCCGCTATCGAGATAGAAACACCCGCCATCATCGAGGCGCTTTGCGATGACCTGAACACGCCCCTGGCGCTCAGCCATCTTCACCAGTTGGCCGGGGACCTCAATAAAGCCGAAGCCGAACACGAAGCCGAAGCCTTAAGCCGACTGATGACGGCCGGAAGAATCCTCGGCCTGCTCCAGCAGGACCCGGAAGACTGGTTTAAAGGAGAGGCTGCGGAAGGCGGGCTCGGCGACGCGGCCATCGACACCCTGATCGCGGAGCGCAACCAGGCCCGCGCCGACAAGAACTTCGCACGCTCCGACGAAATCCGCGACCAACTGGCTGACCAGGGAATCCTTCTGGAAGACGGCGCGGACGGCACCACCTGGAAACGGGGGTAAGGGAACCACCAAGACTCTAATGAGCACAAAAAATGCGCCAGGACAGAACGACGCTCCTGCTTCCAAAACAGGTTTCCCTGTCCGGGCCTGGTCTCATTTTTTGAGGTCGTCAACGGGCCGGAAATAGATAGTGCTCTTGAACATCCGGTTCTCGTCTTCAAATGCCCAGCGGACAGCATCCAGGCCGGCGCAGTCCATCTGGCCGCCGATATCGACCCAAGCCACATCGCTCGGCCAATCGCTGCGCGCCTTCAGCCGGGGGGTCGAAATTTTCGACATGATCCGCCAGACCTTGTTTCTAAGTGACTTTTCCGCTGGCGTCATGGCGTATGATTTACCGACATAAATGCGGCCTTGATGCAAAACCGGCGGTTCACCATCCCTCACGGGATCACGCTCCATATGTATAAAACTCGATCGTTGAAACACCATAAATTCTTCGGGATAGTTTGCGATGGCCAACTTACCGGGGGGATATTCCACTTTACGATACCTGGGCTTCCATCCTTTGGGTGGAATGAACATGATCACCTCGTGTCTCGTTGTCGACGAAATGTCGTCCAGGTAATGAATTTCCGGGTTTGGGTCAATATCCTGGGAGTGCGGGCGTTCTTCAAACCGAATGTCCGGAAAGCGTTCCTTAAGGGCGTCGGAAAGGTTCGCCTCGTCAATCTGGGTGAAAAAGGT
>JAESSX010000083.1 GCA_016763915.1 Rhodospirillales bacterium | reverse complement strand
GGCCGCTGACCAAGGCCAAGAACGACGAAACATTTTTCGCCCTTCGCAAGGCCTATCGTGCTGGCATCCCGAAGTCTTTTGGGGACGAGGACATCGCCGCAGCCAAGACGTTGTTTGCGATACTCGCCACCTTTGGTGGCCGCGATTTGGTCGGTGAAAGCCCGGTCCTGGCGCCGGGGACCTTCTGGTCCGGCTGGCGGTATTAGAGGAAGAACGCCGGGCCATGACCGAAACTGCGAACCGGAAATTTGAGTCCCGAATTCGCGTTTTTTCCGCAGTGGCCTTCCTTGCCGTTTGGCAGGTGGGAGCAGAACTGGCTGACACCCGCATGCTCCCCGACCCCTGGCAGGTTATCCGGGCTATTGTCGATCACATATCCAACGGCGAGATTTTGTATCATGGCGGGGTCACGCTTCTCCGGGTCGGGGTCAGCTTTTTTGTCGCCATGGCCTTCGGCACCGCCCTGGGCATGGTGATGGGGTCCAACCGGCGCTGGGACGCGGCGCTGGACGGGGTTTTGGTGCTGGCGCTCAACATTCCCGCGCTGGTCGTCATTATCCTGTGTTACCTGTGGTTAGGCTTGGGTGAGTTCGCGGCGATTCTTGCCGTCGCCATCAACAAATTTCCGATTGTCGTCGTCACCATGCGCGAAGGGGCACGGGCCGTTGACAGGGACCTGTTGCAGGTTGCCCGAGCCTTTCGTATCGAAACCCGGCGAACATTCTTCCGGGTCTACCTGCCGCAGCTTTATCCCTACCTTCTGGCCTCGGCCCGGTCCGGCCTGGCGCTGGTTTGGAAGATCGTGCTGGTGGTCGAACTTCTGGGCCGTAGCAACGGGGTTGGTTTCAAGCTCGGCGTTTATTTCCAGTTTTTCGATATCACTAGTATCCTGGCCTACAGCTTCTCCTTTATCGCCGTGGTCATGGCCATCGAACTGTTGATACTGGCGCCGCTGGACCGCCGATTGAGCGAGTGGCGAACATGAGCGCGCTGGATATCGAAATCATCCGGAAATCCTATCCCCGGTCAGGCCAGGCGCCCCTGGTGGCCCTTACCGATCTTCATTTCAAGGTCGAGGAGGGTGAGTTCGTCTCAGTGGTCGGGCCGTCCGGGTGCGGGAAGACAACGCTTCTCAACCTGATCGGCGGGCTCAATTCCGATGTCGAAGGGTCGGTCCTGGTCGACGGCGTTGCCCCGGAAGACGGGCCGATGACAGGCCACATGTTCCAAACCCCCCGGCTGATGCCGTGGCTGACGGTGCGCGATAACATTCGTCTGGTTGAAAAAGATGCCGCATCCACCGGCCAACGGGTCGATGAATTGCTGGCGGAAATGGGATTGGCGGAATTTGCTGACGCCTATCCCGCCCATCTTTCGGGCGGCATGCGCCGACGCGTGGCTCTGGCCCGGGCGTTTCTCAACGAACCGGGGTTGCTGCTTCTGGATGAACCATTTTTGTCGCTCGACGCGCCGGTCGCCAACCACCTGCGCCGTGTCCTGCTGGAACTCTGCGGACGCCGTTCGTCGACGGTCCTGTTCGTCACCCATGACCTGCGCGAAGCCTTATACCTGGCCGACCGGGTTCTTTTCATGTCCGGCGGCCCGGGAAGCATCGTCCTTGATCTGACGGTCGACATGCCCCGGCCGCGACAACCCGAAAGCGAAGCCGTGGAACGGATGAGAATTAATCTGTTGAAGGATCACCCGCAACTGCTGGCCGGGTTGGTGGAGGAAAATTCCCCCCGCAACGAAGACCTGCATTCCCTGTAAGGGTGGCGTGCCGCGCCTGGACCGGAGGCAGGCCGAGATCCTGCTCGATGGTGTCGGGGCCCAGGCTTTGGCGACGAGGACCGCGGACCTGGCAGAGCCCCAATTCCACCACCCCGAGATCACCTTCGGTTGGGGTTATTGCCGGGTCGGGATCCAGACCCGAAAAATTCCCGGCCTGCACGAGAACGACTTCATCATGGCCGCCAAGGTGAATGAGCGACACAAGGGCGCGACGGCGGGTCGAATTTGAATGCTCCACTTACTGGTTCGCCCACCAGCGGGCATCCGGGCACTCTTGGGGACCTGCTCGGCGAGGATCGTCTTTGCAGGATTATTTCTATGGTTGAATAAAGGTGCAGTATAGTATCATAATAGTTACAATAAAAATTGCGGGGTACTGTGTCCAGGGGGTGTTTTATAGGATTCAAGACTGATGTCTAAGCCTTTACGGTATTTTTTTCTACGCCTGATAAAACCGCTTGTCTCTGTGTCGCCAGCGAAGCGCATGGTGTCACTGACGTGCGGATTATTGTTTTCAGGTAATTAGGGCTGATGCAAAAGAGCTTTCCCCAAGACCTGCTCCAACTGATCGAGACTGCCAATGCACCGATCTTCGGCATTGATTTAGAAGGCCGGGTCAACGAGTGGAACCACAAGGCCGCAACCATCACCGGGTTCGCCAAGGACGAGGTGTTGGGCCGTGATCTGGTCGCCGATTTCATCACCGATGACTACAAGGCGTCGGTTAAGGAGGTCTTGGACAAGGCACTCAAGGGCGATGAGACGTCCAACTACGAGTTTCCCCTCAACACCAAGTTGGGTGACCGGGTTTACGTTCTGCTTAACTCGACGACCTGCCGCGATGCCCACGGCACCATCACCGGCGTCATCGGTATTGGTCAGGATGTTACGGGACTGCTGCAAAAAAGCAGAGAGTTATTCGAAAGCGAAAAGCAAATTCACTTGCTCATGGACGCGCTTCCGACCCTGATATCCTATGTCGACAAGGAGCACCGTTACCGGTTTAACAATAAAGTGTACGAAGACTGGTTTGGGCACCGCCGAGAGGACATTCAGGATCGTTACGTCAAGGACGTTCTGGGTGACGACGCGTACGCGGCCTTGCGTGATTACTTTGACCGGACGTTGGCGGGAGAAACCGTCAACTTCGAATCTAAGGTTCCGTACAGGGATGGTGGCGAACGATACGTTAACGCCACCTATGTGCCGGACTTTGGGGAAGATGGAAGCGTGGAAGGGTTCTATGTCCTGGTCGAGGACATAACCGAGCGCAAAGAGTCGGAAAAAATTCTTCGCGAAAAAGAAGAGATACTCCGCCAATCCCAGAAGATGGAAGCGGTGGGCCAGTTGACGGGCGGGGTGGCCCACGACTTCAACAACCTTCTGGCCGTCATCTACGGCAACCTTGAACTGGTGTTGGATTCAGGCGGTTTAGATGACGGATCACGGAAGAATCTCTACCGGGCAATGGCAGCCGTGGACAAGGGGGTCAACCTGACTGACCAGCTTTTGACCTTCTCCCGTCAGCAGATACTGAACCCGCAAACAGTTCCTCTCAACAACCTGCTTCTCGATACGATTTCCCTTCTGCAACGGACACTGGGCGAGGATTTAGACATCAAGACGGCATTTGATACAAATATCCCGATGATCAATGTCGATACGGGGTTGCTGTGGAACGCCATCATCAATTTGGCCAACAATGCACGTGATGCCATGCCCAAGGGCGGGATGTTGACCATCAAGACGGCCCGCGTCGATCTGGACGGCGAGTTTAAAAACGAAGAGAAAATCTCCCTGACCGGCCCCCATGTCCTGATTTCCGTCTCCGATTCGGGTGAGGGCATAAAGAAGAAGGACCTGGAACAAGTGTTCGAGCCGTTCTTCACCACCAAGGACATCGGCAAGGGCAGCGGCCTTGGCCTTTCCATGGTCCACGGGTTCGTCAAGCAGTCGGGCGGTCATGTGAGAATCGACAGCAAGAGAGGCAAGGGCACGACGGTTAATCTCTACTTCCCCGCCGCCGGAAGCATGGATGCGGAAAGGAAAGAAGAAAGAACCCCAAGCCCGAAGGCCGAAGCGAAGGGCGTGGAGACCATCCTGGTTGTCGAGGACGACGAGAACGTGCGCCAGGTCACAGCGTCCATGCTGGTCCGACTGGGGTACAAGGTGCTGGAAGCGGAAAACGGCCCCTCGGCATTGAAACTCCTGGGCAAGAACGGCGGGGGCGTTGATTTGGTGTTCAGCGACGTGATCATGCCCTCAGGCATAAGCGGGTATGAACTTGCCCACGAACTGAGGAATCATTACCGGGACATCAGGATTCTGCTGACCTCAGGCTACCCGGATAAGGTCATCAACAAGGACGGCCTCGACGGCAGCGGGATCAATCTGCTTCGCAAGCCATACAAAAAGGTCCAACTGGCGAATGCCGTGCGTATAGCGTTAGATCAATAAGCAGCCGAAGTATCGGCAAGGAAACTACTGAATCTTAGTCTCCACCTGCAGATTTTCATAATTCATTGAATGTCCGCTATGGTTCATCTGCGGACTTCTTCCCCCGGCGCCACCACGACGCGGCCTTCGTCCGGGTAGACGGTAACCTTGTCGCCGGTCTTTATGAGTTTCGTTACGTCCCCGTCTTCGAAACGATCACACATGGCCATGTTCGCCAGGGCGGCCCCCTGCACCAGGATTGTGTTGGCCCTGTTGAACAGGATTGCCTTGGGCGCGATCCCGCGCGAGACCATTTCGTGCAGCATCCAGGCCGATGCGACACCTCCCTTTGCCGTGTTGAAGACCAGGGTTTTGTCTTTGTAGGACTGTCCGGCCAAGGCATGCTGAGGCCTTGAGAAAGTGCCTTTGACCCGGTCCAGGTCGTAGCGGGCGGAGAAATTGTCGTCTGCAACCAACGCCTCGCCCGAGACCTGGTTGCCGATGCCGGCGTGGCATTTCAATTCCCTGGTTTGTTCCGTCTTCATCAGACAATCTCCCCTGCGACCGCTGAAGCAACGCAGTCTTCCATGGAGGCCAGCGCCGGCAGATAGCCGTAGCCGCCAAGAATGTTCACGATTTTGGTAGAGTTCGACAACAATCGCTTCCAGCCGTTCGCTTCGCCGATCTCGCGGGCGTATTGCTGATAGAAACAGGTGCCTTGCAGGACTTTCCCGCCAAAACTTTCGATGGCCTCGTTAAAGCCCATACGTTGCGCGTCGATGTAGACGCTGGCGGGGGTGCAAACCAACAGAGCGGTGTCCTTATGAATTGTCCTGCCGCGGCAAAGTTCGGCAACCTGTTGCATTTCGACCAACGATAACTGCGGCGCGGCAAAGACCACGACATCCACTTTCTCGCCTTTGCCCCCAAAAGGCTCGCGCAGCGCGTCGAGATCAGCCTGGGTGACGTTCTCGGGGTCAAGTTTGTCGCCGCCGACATCCGACAGTTTTTGACACTCGGGCGTGATGCCGACGATATGGAACAAAGGCGTCGACCCGTAGCTCGCCATCGCCGCGCCCATGTGCTTCAACTCGTCCGAGTTGGGCACGCAATCGATGCCTTCAATCACCGGCACCTCCCAATAGGACCCGGCCTTGCGGCCGATCACGGCGCCCAGAACGCCCCAATCGGTCAGCCCGTCGGGTTGCCTGCGCACGACATAGCGGCGCGTGGCCTGTCGGTGTTGGAATAGATCACGACGCCGGTGTCGCCATAGGCCAGATGATCGCCGAATACCGGCGGCATAATCGTCTGATAGTTGATGCAGGTGTCGGTCATCATGATGCCCAGCTTCCGGCAGGCCGCGATGAACCGGCGCTCGATATTCGCCATCTCCTCGGTCTGGCCGAGGGGATCATAATAGGTCAGGTCCACGCCGCGCGGATCGGTGATCATCGGGATGGCCACGCGCCGTTCGGACTCGGGCAGCGCGGCGAACCGCTCAACAAAGACAACGCCCGCTTCCCCGATCGACTCCGGGTCGGCCAACATATGCGCCTGGCTGACCTCGACCATGTCCTCGGCATCAAACATCCTGCCGACCTGCATCTGGTATTCGAGCGCCCATTTCCGGGCGGCCCCCATTTCTCCCGCAAACATGGCCTTTTCTTCAATGGTTAGTCTCATGGGGTAGAGCATCCTTTTTGTAAAACAATATCCGAAAGAGAAACGGAGCGGGCCATACAGCCCGCTCCGCCAGCTAAGGCAGGCTATTTCAGATACTTTGCCTTGATCTCTTTAAAAGCATTGAGTTCGCCGCGAACCTGTTTGGCGAAATCCTTTGCGGAAACCCAAGTCGGTGCAAATCCGAACTTGTTTGCGAACGTCTTGAAGTGATCGCTCTTGGCTGCGGTCTCAAGGATTTTTTCAAGCTTTGCAACCACCGCATCGGGCGTTGCTTTTGACGAATTTCTGCAATCCCTTAATCAAGGACTCTTCGAGTTCATCATGATCGATTAAGTCATCTGCGATTTCGCGCAAGGCGACGATGGGGTATTTGTCGTTGTCGCACCCCACATTCAACGCCTCACCGGCGGCGATGTTCCGGGCGCGTCGAGTTGCCAACATGACGAGTTTAAAACGGTTGGGATTTTTGAAACGCAATCATCGACGGACACACGGGCCATCGGGGCAACTCCATGGAATATAACAAAGCCCGTGAAATGGATGCGCCCGCCCGTGGCCTGCGGGTCAGCTGAGCCGCGCGCCCATGATCAGGTCCGGGACCACTAGCACCAGCCACGGAATGTAGGTGATCACGGCGAGAACCGCTAGCAACACCAGGAACATCGGCCAAAGTTCCTTGAGGAACGGCAACAATTTAACCTCGGCGACGCTGAGAACGACGAACGACATCAGACCGACCGGCGGCGTTAACTGCCCAATCATCAAGTTCAGCACCATGATTACGCCGAAATGGATCGGGTCGATGCCATAGAGTCCGATCAGTGGAAACACCACTGGGGACAACAGAACGATCAGCGTGACCAAGTTCAGAAAGCAGCCGAGGAACAGAAATAACAGGTTCAGATAAAGCAGCAACAGTGCGGGACTTTCAACGTTCGCCAGCAGGAACTCTCCGGTCCGCCCAATCACCTGCTCGGTCGTCAGAATCCACCCGAACAGGCCGGCCAAGGCGACGATGAACATGATCCTCGCCGTGATGCTGACCGTGTTCAACAACGCCTGATGAATGTTGCCGAGCGTTATTGTCCGATAAACCACAGCGCCCAAGAACAAGGTGTAGGCGACGGCGACGACGGCCGCTTCTGTCGGCGTGAAAAAGCCGCCCATCATGCCCCCGAGGATGATCCCCGGCGTCAGCATCGGCAGCGCGGCGTTTTTCATGGCGCGAGCCACGTCGCGCCAGGTGGCGCGGGCGTCGCGCTGGAAGTTACGGCGAACAGCGTGCAGGTAGATGATCCCCATCAACCCAAGGGCCATCACTAACCCAGGAATAACACCGCCGAAAAACAACCGGCCGATAGATAACTCATTGATGGCGCCGACCAATACCATTGGAATACTCGGCGGAATGATCGGTCCCATGGTCGCCGAGGCTGCCGTTATCGCGGCCGCGTAGGGGCGCGGGTAGCCTTTCTTTTCCATCACGGGCACGAGCACCCGGCAGGTCATGGCGGCGTCCGCCGCCGTCGATCCGGACATGCCCGCGAGTAGCGTGCTGGTAACGACGTTGACGTGCGCGAGCCCGCCACGGATGTGGCCGACCATTGTCATGGCGAGGGCGATCAGTCGTTCGCTGATGCCTGACAGGTTCATCAATTCACCGGCCAGAATGAAGAACGGAATTGCCAACAAAGTGAAAGAGTTTAAACTTGAAACAGTCGTTTGGATGGCCAAAATTAGGTTGGCGTCGGTGACCACCAGATAAGCCATGCTGCTGGTGCCCATAGCCACCGCAATCGGCACCTTGATCGCCATTTGCAAAAGCAGCAACCCGATCATAAATTCCAACGGATGACTGGCAAGAAATTCCGACAACAACTCAAACATGGTCAGCCTCTTGATTCTGACCCTGCCCGAAATTGCGGGAAACGCGGAACAACGCGATAAATTTTTCTACCAGATAAAAACCGATAATGGCACTGGAGAACGGCACCGCCAAATAAACCCAGGCCATGGAAATGCGGGAAGCCGCCGCCGTTTGTTTGCTGACCAACGGCAATATCTTAATGCCTTGCCAAACAAGAACACAGACGAGCGCCATAAAAATCGTATTGACCAAAAGTGATAGCCACCATTGGGTCCGCGGATTCATTAAATTGAAAAGCAGGTCGATTTGAATGTGCGAATCCTCTCGCACGCACCGCGCGGCGCCGAGCAATACTACCCAGACCGCGAGATAGCGAGCGATCTCACCGGTCCAGCCAATGGGGTAATGGAGGAGGAAACGGTTGCCGACTTGAAACATAGCAACCAGGACAATGGAAGCCAGGGTGACGGTGCAAAGCCCATCAAGGATCAGATCAACAGCGCGTCGAATAATTTTTGCCATGTCTTTACAATCTCACTGCGAAGCGCGGAGTATTGAACAGGGGCTGGCCAGCTTGCGCCGCCCAGCCCCTGCCCGGTAGGGAGGTGATTACTTGGCGTTGTTAACCAGTTCAATGACTTTTGGACCGAGGGTCGGCACGAATTTATCATAAACCGACTTCACAGCCGCCTTGAACGGTGCGATGTCAAGCTCGATGACTTTCGCACCAAATTTTGCAGCGGTTTTTCCAGCAGCCTTATCCCGTGAGTAATATTCCTCAAGGACCTTCTTCTTGATCGTCTCTTTCGCCGCCTGCTTCAGGATCGCGACATTCGCCGGACCTATCTTTTCCGCCGTTACTTTGCTCAGGAAGTAGACGCGGCCTGAATCAATGTAATTGATCCGATACCCGAATTTCGCCTGTTCGTAATGTTTCCTGGAAATCCAGGATAGAAAACTCGACTCGGCCCCATCGACCAGCCCCGTCTGCAAGGCTTGATAGGTCTCTGAGAACGCCACCGGCATCGGAATTGCGCCCAGCGCCTTCCATGTCTCAATGATCTGCGGCACCTTCATGGTACGAATTTTCATACCCTTGATGTCGTCAATCGATTTGATGACTTTGTTAGTATAAAGTTGGCGCGAGCCGCTGGTGGTAAACCCGAGCGAAATCAACCCGGCTTTTTCCATTTCCACATCGAGAATTTTACCGAGTGGCCCGTCGACGGCGCGTTGCAGGTGGTAGCCATCTTTCCAAAGAAACGGCAATGAAAAAAAGTCTAGCGCCGGCACGAAGTTAGACACAACGCCCGCAGCAATGGTCGCCATGTCGAGTGTGCCGAGTTGCGCCATCTCGACCATGTTTCGGGCTTTGCCAATCGTCGCACCGGGAAAGACGGCGATCTTCATCTCACCTTTCGATAGTTCTTCGACGCGCTGCTTGAAAAATGTCAGCGATTCTCCAACCGGGTGACTGGCGTTGACCTCAGAGCCGATCTTTAGGCGATAGGTTTGAGCGTCGGCCGGAACCGCCGCAATTGTCAAACCGGCGGTCAACACGCCGGCCATAAGGATTTTTATGCTCTTGATAATGGACATTAAAAGTTCCTCAGTTAAATGAAGTTCCTCAGTTCATCGCCGTAGCCGACGACATCATTTTCCACCGACTCTGTATCTTGAACGAAAACAAGCGAGGCAGTGACCACACGAGATATAGCGTTTTCAACAACTAGCATACCAGTATGTTAGTTGTCAATTAATAATCAGAATGCTGAGTCGGCCGTGGCCTGGCCGGACTATTCAGATGCGGGGATCTAAAAGCCAGAGGATTTACTGGGTAAGCCAACGCTTTCTTGGAGGCGGGAGTTCTCTTCGCGGATCAATTTTTCGATCAGGCTCAGAATTCCACCGACGTGCACTTGCATCGCCTTGCGAGCGGCATCGCGGTTCCGGTTTTGAAGCCCTTTGAAAATGGCGAAGATTTCGTCACGGCGCGGGGCCACCCGCTTGTCCGGGCTGACCTTGGCCAGGACAGTCCGCTGCACCAACCCACGGTAGCTATAGAGAACGTTGAAGATTTCGTTATTACCACAGAGCCGCCATATCGTCTGGTGCAGCATGTTATCAGTTTCGAACAAAATGACGCTGGCGTGTGATACACTATGGTTTCCGCTCTCTAACGTACTAAAATTATAGGCTAGCGCTTTCAAGTCCTCGTCCTCCAAGCGTTCCGCCGCAACGCCGGCGGCATAGGGTTCGAGCAGCATGCGGACCTCTACCACATCCTTAATTCGCATCAGGGAAATCGGCATGATGATGGTGCCAACTTGCGGTTTGACGAGAACCAAGTCCTCTTGCAAAAGCTTCTGCACCGCGTCACGAATTGGCGCCCGGCTGACTTCATAGCGCCGGGCCAACCGTTCTTCCGAGACCTTTTCTCCGGGCTTCAGCCGTAAATTGATGATGTCATCACGGAGTTTATCGTAGACCTCTTCAGTCAGAGTTTTAGCCATGTTGTTTCCCATATGGTTGCGGAAGAAGTACTGCGATCCGGTCGGAAACAAAATGATATTTTGCCGATCAATATTTTTCGCATTATCCTACAATTTGACAATTAACATACCAGTATGC
>JAESSX010000082.1 GCA_016763915.1 Rhodospirillales bacterium | reverse complement strand
GTTACGGCGGCGATTGGCCTGTCGGGCACCGTCCGCGCCACCGAGCCGGCTCCGCCGCCGTCAGGGGAAACGCTTTTCCTGACCGGCCGGCTTCTGGTCGCATCGCCCGACATGGGCGATCCCCGTTTCAGTCACTCGGTGGTTTACATGGTCAGCCACGACAAAACAGGCGCCTTCGGCCTGATCGTCAACAAGGCTTATGGCTCCGGCCCGTTGCGGGAATTCCTCAAGGCGTTTGATATCGACCCGGCCGGCGTCGAGGGAACGATCAACCTGCATTACGGCGGTCCGGTTTCGCCGAGTGCCGGATATGTGTTGCATACGTCCGATTACAAAGGGCCGGGCACCCATGTGATCGATAAGGATTTCGCCATGACTTCGGAAATGAGCATTATGAAGGCCATCGCCGAGGGCCGGGGACCGCGCAACAGCTTGTTCAGCTTCGGCTACTCGGGTTGGGGCGCCGGGCAACTGGAAAGCGAAGTCCAGCGCGGCGACTGGCTGAGCGCCCCGGCCGATGAGACGCTGATCTTCGACGACGACCAGAAAAACCAAATGGGACCGCGCGACCGGAAAGGCGGGATTGAAACTGTAGGCCGCCGCCTATTCCTGCTTGGCGTCGATGAAGTCTTGTTTGGCGTCGATGACGCCGCGCCGGATGGCGCGGGTGCGGGTGAAGTAGTCTTCCAGTTTGTCCGCCTCGCCGCGCCGGATGGCACGCTGCAGGGAGGTCAGGTCTTCGGTAAACCGGCCCAGAACGTCGAGAACCGCATCGCTGTTTTTTAAAAAAATGTCCCGCCACATCACCGGGTCAGACGCCGCTATACGGGTAAAGTCCCTGAACCCGCCGGCGGAATACTTGACCACCTCTTTTTTGAGATCGTCTTCGAGATCGGTGGCGGTGCCGACAATGGAATAGGCAATCAGGTGCGGCAGGTGCGATGTCAGGGCCAGGATATGGTCGTGATGGCCGGCTTCCATGATTTCCACATCCATGCCACAACGCTGCCACAACTCCGTAACCCGATCCACGGCGTCGTTATTGGCCTCGGGCCCCGGCGTCAGGATGCACCAGTGGCCCTCGAACAACTCGGCGTAACCGGCTTCGGGCCCGGAATGTTCGGTTCCCGCCACCGGGTGGCTGGGCACCATGTGGACACCGTCGGGAAGATGCGGGGCGACGTCGGTGAACATGATTTTCTTGCACGATCCCACGTCGCTGACGATGGCGCCGGGTTTCAGGGCGGGCGCGATGGTCCGGGCAATGCCTTCATAGGCGCCGAGCGGCGTACACAGAACGACCAGATCGGCGTCGCGCACGGCCTCGGCGGCATCCAGGGTGGTGCTATCGGCGAGACCGAGATCGGACATGGTGTCCAGGGTCGCCTGGCTGCGGGCGGCGACGGCGATGTGTCCGGCCAGATGGTCGCGCCGGGCGACGCGGGCCAGAGACGATCCGATCAAACCGGCGCCGATCAGGGCAATGCGGTCAAACAACGGGGTGGGCTCCGAGCTGGTCATGATTTACGTCTGCTCCAAAAATTCTTTGAGGGCGCCGACGGCGGCGCGCATTTCGTCTTCCCGCCCGATGGTGATGCGAAGGCAATCATCCAATCCGTAGGCGGCCATGCGCCGGACGATAATACCCCGCCGCTTGAGAAAGTCGCCGGCGGCTTCGGCGATGGCCGTATTCTGGCCGGGTTTTACCGGAAACTTCACCAAAACGAAGTTTCCCGCGCTGGGTGGAACGTCCAGGCCCAGGGCGAGGATCTCGTCGCGGGTCCAGGCCAGCCAGGTGTCGTTATGGGCGCGCGCGCGGTCGATGAAACCGGTATCGCCCAAGGCCGCCACCCCGGCCGCCATGGCCGGCGTGCTGACGTTGAACGGGCCGCGCACACGGTTCAGAACATCGGCGATCCCGGCCGGGCAATACGCCCAACCCAGCCGCGCCCCGCCGAGCCCGTAGATTTTTGAGAACGTGCGCGTCATCACCACGTTGCCGCCGCCATCGACAAGGTCGAGCCCTGAGCTGTAATCGTCGCGGGTCGCGTATTCCGCATAGGCCGCGTCAATGACCAGAATGATGTCGTCCCGCAGTTCCCGGCGCAGCCGCCACAAATCGTCGCCCGGCAGGTAGGTGCCCGTCGGATTGTTGGGGTTGGCCAGAAACAACAGCCGCGTGTTGTCGCTGACCGTGTCCAGCAGGGCGTCCACGTCGCTGGTCAGATTGGTTTCGGGCGCGAAGACCGGGGTCGCACCTGCCGCCTTGGCGGAAAGGGCATACATCAGGAATCCGTGCTGGCTGTACAGCACCTCGTCACCGGGCCCGGCATAGGCCTGGCACAACAGGCTGATGATTTCGTCCGACCCGGCGCCGCAGACGATGCGTTCCGCATCCAGCCCGTGCAGTTCGGCAATGGCGCCGCGCAACGCGGTGCAGCCGCCATCGGGATAGCGGTGCAATTGGGCCGCGGCCTCGGTGTAGGCGGCTACCGCCAGTGGGCTGGGGCCGAAGGCGTTTTCGTTGCTGGACAGCTTGATGACGCGGTCCTGCCCGTCGAGCGTGGATTCGCCGCCGACGTAGGGCGCGATATCCATGATGCCGGGGCGGGGAGAGGGGGCGCTCATGACGGGGTTCGTTGCTCGTCGGGCATTCCGTTTTCCACTTCGGCGGCGTCCAGCGGCGTCGCATAGCCGCCGAGATGCAGAACCCTTTTCGCGCGTCCGCCCAACCCATCCAGGAGACGCCGCATCTGGTGCCCTTGGCTGTCGACGAAATCGGAAACCTCTATCAGGTAAATCCAGGCGGCGGGGCGGTCGGGATCGTGGAACAGCTGTTGAAACACGATCACCAGTCCGGCCTGGGACATAGCGCCTTCGATGGCGCCCAGGCCGATGTCTTCTTCCGCTTCGATGGCGATAAAGGAATGGTCCCGACCGGTTTTTTCCTGAGGGACGGAGCAAATGACAAGGGCATCCAACCCCTTCAAATGGTTGGAGTTGTCACCGGGGATAAAAGGCAGCCGCGCGATGACGCGCG
>JAESSX010000081.1 GCA_016763915.1 Rhodospirillales bacterium | reverse complement strand
CGCTGGATTTCGGAATAGATGTTGTCGCTGGTCAGCGGCAGGGTGTCTTCGGACATCTGCTCACGCAGCGAGGTCTGGGCCACGAAATAGCTGATCAGGCTGGTCGCCAGAAATCCCCCCGCCAGCAGGAACGTGATGACCAGGATCAGATAGCGTTTCTTTTTTTCCATTTACGTATCCAGGCAGTTTCCAAAAACGAGTGGGCCGATTTTCAACTCCCGCCGGCCGAGTCGGGTTTTAGTCTAGCCCACACGATGTTTGAGAGAAACAGAGCGAAGCAAAAAAT
This sequence comes from Rhodospirillales bacterium, assembly GCA_016763915.1. The sequence goes on along the minus strand of JAESSX010000081.1, from coordinate 4,425 downwards.
CCGGCAAGGGGCTTTCCGCCCCCTGTTCCATAAAAACCGCCACCCGGCCAAGCCGGTAGCCGCTTGAGGTGCCTTCGGGCGGGCGCCGTCAACGGCATCAGGAGCAGATTTGGAAATCATCGCATTCCATCTTTATGCAGAGGACGTTTCCTGCCCAGATTGAATTGATTATCGTATTGGTCAATATTGAACGCGCCCGCAGTAAGGCCAACCTTTTGGAAGACGCCATGCCGATTGAAACGACCGAACGGATTCCCAGGCAGCGTCCTGAAGGCTCGTCTTTGTCCCACAACCTTTCAACATGGGCCATCATCCTGACCGGCCTGATGTGCGCCTTCTTTGTGTTCGATTGGGTGACCGAGGAACAGGAACACAAGGCCCAGGACCGGTTTGACGAACTGGGTCAGCAGGTTGCCATATCGCTCGAACGCCAAATCAGGCGCACCGAAGACACCTTGACCTCGATTGTGGCGTTTTTTACCGCGTCGAACCGTGTCAGCCGACAGGAATTCAACACCTTCGTTATGAAGGCCATGTCCGATCGGGTCGGGGTTCAGGCCCTGGAGTGGATACCCCGGGTGCCGGATGATGCGAGGGCGGACTACGAGCAAGCGGCGCAATCGGATGGGCTGGTGAATTTTGCCATCCGCCAAGTCGGCGATGGCGGCATGAGACCCGCATCGAAGCGATCCGAATACTATCCCGTCTATTACGTTGAACCGTTAGCCGGCAACGAAAAAGCCGTGGGGTTCGACCTGGCCTCCAACCCGGCCCGCAAGGCGGCCCTGGAGCAGGCTCGCGATACCGCTTCGATCGTCTCCAGCGCCCGCATAACCCTAGTTCAGGAATCCGCCAGGCAAGCCGGTGTGGTTGTGTTCGCGCCCATGTACGGTTCCGGCGAAACCCTTGATACGGTCCCGCAAAGACGCGCCGCGTTAACCGGCTTTGCGCTGGGCGTATTCCGAATTGGCGACCTTTTGGAATCGTCGGTTTCCGATGTGATACGGACCAACAACCTCATCATCGCCCTCTATGATGCGTCGGATGACAAAAACCGCCGGCCTCTGCATCTGATCGGCGGCGAAGAGGCCGCGCCCGGGGTGCCGATGGAAGAGTTGCTGGGCGAAATATCATTCCAGAACATGCACCGGTTCGGTGGTCGAAATTGGCTGCTTGTCCTTGCCCCAAAAGGGGGAAACCTGCTTATCGCACAGCCTTGGCTGTCCAGGCTGGCCGCAACCGCGGTTCTTGTTATCGTGTTTCTCCTCGGGTTTTATTTTCAGGCGATCATACGGCGCAAGGCCTATGCGGAAGGTCTGGTGATCGAACGAACGCGGGATCTGGAGGCATTGGCGACGGACCTCGCCATGAGTGAAGAACGCAGCAGTGCCGTGGTGGCCAATATCGTGGATGGCGTTATTTCCATTAACGATCGGGGGATCATCGAAACGGTGAACAGCGCGGTCGAGGGGATTTTCCAGTATTCCGCCGAAGAGTTGATTGGCCGGAACGTCCGCATACTCGCCGCCCAACCCCATCAGAGGGCGCATGACCGTTACATCGCCAATTATTTGACAACGGGTGAGGCCAAGATCATCGGTAAAGGCCGTGAAGTCGAGGGGCAACGTAAAGACGGCGGGACATTTCCAATGGAATTGTCGATTGCCGAGTTCAACATTCATGACCGCAGGATGTTTTTGGGTGTCGTTCGCGACATTACCGAGCGCAAAGAGATCGACAAGGCGAAGTCTGAATTTATCTCCACCGTCAGTCACGAACTTCGCACCCCCCTGACGTCGATCAAGGGGTCTCTCGGCCTGGTCCGGTCAGGGGCCATTGGCGATTTGCCCAAAAAGATGCGGTCGATGCTGGATATCGCCTACAACAACTCAGACCGGCTGGTGGCACTGATCAACGACATCCTGGATATAGAAAAGTTCGAAGCAAACAAGATGGACTTCCACATGAAGCCGACGGAAGTGGTGTCCCTGGTCGACGAAGCGATAGAGGCCAACAAGGGTTATGCCGACGAACACAATGTCACCTTCATTCGCTCGGGAAGCGATGAAGAGGCGTTGGTGGAAGGGGACAGGGACCGCCTGATGCAGGTCCTGTCTAATTTGATGTCCAATGCCGCGAAATTCTCCCCGGACGGAGAGCGGGTTGAGTTGTCGGTCACGCACCATGACGAGAACATCCGCATCGCCGTGAGGGATTTCGGTCCCGGCATTCCGGAAGACTTCAGGGACGCGATCTTCGAGAAGTTCACCCAGTCCGATTCGTCCGACACCCGCCAGGAAGGCGGGACCGGTCTTGGTCTCAGCATCACCAAGTTGATTGTCGGACGGCATGGCGGGAGCCTCTGGTTCAACACCGGGACCGGCACGGGCACAACCTTTTACGTTGATCTTCCGGAACTGGCGAACCCAAGTGAGGAGTTGCCCTTGGAAACAGCCGGGAAGGGTCAATACCGTATTCTGATCTGCGAAGATGAAGCGGATATTGCAACGCTTCTGAAATTGATGTTTGAAAAAGCCGGCTACCGGAGCAGCGTGGCGAGCACCGCAACCCAGGCCAAACAACTCCTTGAAGAAGGGGACTATGACGCCATGACCCTTGATCTCGGCTTGCCGGACCAGAACGGAATTTCCCTGCTGCAGGAGTTGCGGCAGAAGCCTAAAACGCAGGACCTTCCGGTTATCGTTGTCTCGGTGAAGGCCAGGGAAGGTCAACAGGAACTGAACGGTAATGCCATCGGCGTAATCGACTGGATTCAGAAACCGATAAAAGAATCTCTCCTTATCGACCGATTGGCTTTTGTTCTCAGACAGGCTAGCGGCAACCGGCCCCGTATTCTGCATCTCGAGGACGACGAGGGTATCCTCCAGATTGTCTCGTCGCTTGTCGCCGACACGGGCGAAGTCGTTCCTGCCAGGACCCTAAAGGAAGCCAAAACCCTGCTTGAACGGGAAACGTTCGACCTTGTTCTTCTCGACCTGATGCTGCCGGACGGCGACGGCGAGGACCTTCTGCCCTTTCTCAATAAACCCGGCGGGGTATCGACGCCTGTGGTCGTATTTTCGGCCAAGGACTTGTCCCGTGAAACGGCGGAAAGCATCCAGGCGGTGCTGGTCAAGTCACGGACTTCCAACGAAGAACTCCTGAACGTCATATGTTCGGTGATCGAGGCAAGCCGGGCGGAAAAGATAAATGGCTGAATTGAAAAAAATTCTACACGTCGAGGATGAACCCGACATTCGTGAAATCGCCTTGCTGGCTTTGGAAACAGTCGGCGGATTTTCGGTTGAATCCTGCGGCTCCGGCGACGAGGCCCTGGAAAAGGCCCCCGGCTTCATGCCGGACCTGTTTCTGATGGATATCATGATGCCGGGCATGGACGGACCTGCGACATTGGTCGAACTGCGCAAGATGCCGGAATTTGCCGATACCCCGGTGATCTTCATGACCGCCAAGGCGCAAGCCCAGGAAGTTGTGCGTTACAAGGAACTCGGCGCTATCGATGTCATCACCAAGCCCTTCGATCCCATAACCCTCTCGGACCAGATCAGGAAAATATGGGACAATGCCTGAGAGCAGGTGCAAAAACCACGTCCTGGACAAACTGGCGGCACAGAGACCGGCGGCAGAAACAGCGATCATAAAGTTAGTGCCGACTTTCAACTTCCCGAAATTACTGATTTTCAGTACATAGCCGCTGAATTAAGCATTCCCCTTTAAGCCGAAATTTCGATTAATTCGAAGAGCCGGCAAGATCGCCGAGAAGCGCAACATAAATGCCCTGGCAGAACGCCACCGCATCTTCGCTAGTGGCATCCAACGAAGAAGGCCATTCCACCAGCGTGGTGTGGTCGCCTTCTGAGGTCAGGCGTATTTCGCCCACGTAATTGGACACATCATCCGGGGAAACAGGCGAAGGGCCGTTATCGACCGAATACCGAATGAGGGGATTATCACCGTTAACCTCAATGAGGGTCTCGTGAAAGGCGTCGTTGAGAACACGCTGTGCGCCGGGCTCGTTTCCCGGCTTGTCTCCCACAGGATCGCATTTTGCAATCACGTTCGCAGACCACGACATATCGTGAAAATCTTTAATGGCGTCCCACACCGTCTGGATGGATTGGTTGACGACAATCGATTGATTGGTGCTTGGCATAACGTCTCCCTTCAAAGGTTGGGTTTCGTTGAGGGACAATCCCCATACTAGAATTTCCGGACCTGCCAAGCTCCCTTGAATATATGGATATTCCAATCGACAGCACAATTGACCAGCCCCCCTTATTGGTCACTCCTATCGTGCCCTGAATCGGCAGCCAATTAGCATCAGGTCGCGCCAGGCAACGAAATCTTCCTTCCCAGGTCAGAACGGTCCGTCAAATTTCAGGCCTGTCGCATTCAAGGTTTCAT
>JAESSX010000080.1 GCA_016763915.1 Rhodospirillales bacterium | reverse complement strand
GCCCAGCACACGGGCCTGTTTGATCAGCCGCAAAATCATGTAGGTACCCAAACTGCGCTGGTTCACCGTCGGCTGGAAGAAACTGTAGACCGCCGACAGGCCCTTATCGACCCGGTCCATGAGGCAGGCGGCAACCAGACTCTGGTCCGGTAGACGCAATTCCACCAGCTTAGTCTCCACCGGGGTATCCTCGATCAGCGACTTATAATCGCGATAATTCATCTTCGCCATGTCGCCGCCGCTGTGTCGGGATTCCTGATAGGCAACAAACAATTCAAACTGTTCCAGCGTCGCCTTTGCCGGAATTTCAAACACCTGCAAGTCATTGTTCCGTTTCCAGATACGGCTCTGCGAGCGGGACATTTTGAAGTCTCCGACAAGAGTCCGCACCGCCCGGCAGGCCTGACACTCAGGACAGGCGGGGGCGTAGGCGATATTATGGCTGCGCCGGAATCCCGCTGCCGACAGACCGTCGTGAAGGGCGACGGCGTCCCGGCCCAGAAGTTCGGTGACCACCCGGCGCTCGGTACGGTTTGGAAGGTATGGGCAAGGCATGGGGGCGGTCGAGAAGAAAAACCGGGTATCGTGAATGGGACTATGCTTCATGATCCGCAGACTGTCAGGGATTTCAAACGGTAAGGCCTATCTTACCCCAAGCCCGGGCGTGGACCGAACATTTTTTCGCCCCCAACCCATAAACCAGGGCGTCAACGGGACTTTTCGAGCTGCTGTTTACGAATGGCGTCCAAACCGGGCAGGGAAGGCGCTTTCTGAAACGGCTTGATTTCAAGCAGCAAACCCTTGGGTTTTTTGGTTTTCTTGATTGGGGTGCGGGATTTTATCTCTTCCGGTTCCTGCTTGAAGGGTTTTATCAGCCCTTCGCCGGCTTGCCGTTTCTTAATGTCATGAAGCCCCGGAAGTCCGGTCTCTTTTCTTTTCTTTTTCGCCTTTTTCCGGTCCTCTTTAATTTTCTTCAGGCCGGTTCCGCGCAGCATGATGATGGACAGGCGGCGGTTGCGGGCATTTCCCGGATCATCCTTAAGGAACGGTTCCGTCGCCGCCTTACCGACAACCTTGGACACCTTTTCATACGGGATTCTGGAATGGACCAACTCGCGCCGGGCCGCATTGGCGCGATCGGCGGACAGTTCCCAGTTGGAATAGCCGGTGTCGGTAATGAAGCGTTTCGAATCCGTGTGGCCCGAAATGGAAATCTGCTGCGGCATCTTGACGATGACCTTGGCCACCAACTGGATCAGCCGGCGGGCGTGGGGTTTCGTCTCGGCGCCGCCGCTGGCGAACATGGGCAGGCCGTCTTTGTCGAGAAGCTGAATCCGCAGTCCTTCCGGTGTGTTGTCGATCAGCAGGCTTTCTTCCAGGTCCTTGTATTCAGGCATTTCGTGGAATTTCAGTTCCAGTTCCTTTTGCGCCTCTTCGAATTGGTCATCTTCGACCTTCTTCAGCCTTTCCTCCTCCAGTTCCTCTTCGGTAGGCGCGGTCTTTTCGCCGGCCGCTTCCTCGCCCCCCGTCCCCGCCTTGGGCGGCGGCAGGTTGACGACGACGCTGTCTTTGGAGGTCAAGCTTTTAGAGACGCCTTCCTCGGACATCATGGTGGCGCCGGCAAGGATATCGCCGCTGCCGCTGACGGAGCCGGCGACGCTGACCGGCGCGAAATAGTTGGAAATCCCCTCAAGCTGTTCCTGGGTGACGGAATTCAACAGCCACAACAACAGGAAAAACGCCATCATGGCGGTCACGAAATCGGCATAGGCGATCTTCCAGGCGCCGCCATGGGAGGCGTGGCCGCCTTTAACGACCTTTTTGATTATTATCGCCTGTTTTGATTTATCGTCAGCCATACCTTGATTCCATCAGGCCTGAGGAAGCGGTCAGGTCGGCAGGTTGCCGATCATTTCCTCGACCTCGGCAAAGGTCGGGCGAAACTCGGAGGACAGGGACTTGCGGGCGAATTCCACGGAAATCTGCGGCGCGTAGCCCTGCATGTGACCAATAATGGCGGTTTTTATACAGTTCAGGTAGCTGGCATCGGCGCCAAAAGAATTTTCAAGGGCCTTGCCCATGGGTGAAATGAACCCATAAGACAAAAAGATACCAGCGAAGGTGCCAACCAGGGCCGCGCCAATCAGGCCACCGAGAATTTCCGGCGGCTCGGTAATCGAGCCCATGGTGACGATAATGCCCAAAACCGCGGCGACGATCCCCAACGCCGGCATGGCGTCGCCCATGCCCAGGACGGCCCCCGAAATGGCGGTGTCATCATGATGATGCAGGTCCAGTTCCGCTTCCATGACGGCCTCGATCTCGTGCGGGTTCGAAGCGCCAAGCGTCAGGATGCGCAGATAATCACACAAAAATTCAACGGCGTGATGGTCTTTCAAAAAGGTCGGGAAATTGGCAAACAACGAGCTGTCCTGCGGCGCTTCAACATGGGTTTCCATCGCCAGGTCGCCCTTGGTTTTGGCCAGTTTGAATATCGAAAACAAAACGCCCAGAAGTTCTTCGTAAGCGGCCTTGTTGTATTTCGGCCCGGTGATCACCCGTGAAAAGTTTTTAAGGACACCCATTACGACTGACTTGGGGTTGGCAATCATAAAGGCGCCGAAGGCGCCGCCGAAGATGATGACGAACTCGATCGGCTGCCACAAAACCGTCAAATCGCCGTGAACGGAATAGCCGCCAATGACGGCCCCTATGACAACTAAAAAACCTACGATGAATAACATTCAAATCCCCAAACCTTCGTTTCCGTCCGCCCAACGGGCGGCCCGGTTATCGAAGCCTCTTGTCAGAAAACTATCCCGTGAATCCAACTGGAACAACAATTTACTTTGCCGAAAGTTTGAACCCGCATCCACCAAATTTCCCTTCCCAACACGGTCCGAACCCCATATTAGATTTCAGGCAACGGAAATCGCCTCTTTTTTAATGGATGCAGGATCAATCAAGCGTGACCTTCGATACGGAAAAATTCAGAAAAGCCCTGGGGTTTTTTGCCACCGGCGTCACCGTTGTTACCGGGGTCAGCCCGAAGGGCGTGCCGGTGGGTGTCACCGTCAATTCCTTTGCGTCGGTGTCGCTTGATCCGCCTCTGGTGTTGGTTTGTCTCGATAAAAACACCGGCTGCCTGGAGGCTTTTTGCGAAGGGGAACGGTTTGCCGTCAATATTCTGGACGAAAACCAACAGGATTTATCCAATATGTTTGCCGGCCCCCAGGAACACAAGTTCAAGGACCGGTCCTACGTGACCTGGGACAGCGAATGCCCGATACTGCCCGGATGTCTGGTCAACCTGGAGTGCCACCGCGTCGATGTTTTCGAAGGCGGCGACCACGTTATCCTTCTCGGCCGGGTCGAACGGATCGAACACGCGGACGCAGGCCACCCGTTGCTGTATTACCGAAGCACTTATGGCCGCCACGGGGATGCCTGACAGCGGCCGAAACCCGGCGGCGCCCCGTAAACGAATGCCCTTGGCTGTTGCCCTGGGAGCCCAAGCCCTTGCCGGGTTTGCGGTATTCGGCGCCGCCTTGGTTCTGGCCCGGATAACCGCGTGGCAGCCGCCCCTGATCGTCCTGCTGGCGTTGCACGGACTTGCGGCGGCGCTATTGGGCCGCCGCCTCGGACTGGCGAAATGGTGGACCCCCATTCAAATGGCGTTGCCCATTGCCGTCGCCGCGGTGCTGGGATGGCAGGTGCCGGGCTGGGTCTTCCTGGCGGTGTTTGTGGGGTTGGTGCTGGTGTTCTGGAACAGTGCCCGGGGCGGCGTGCCCTTGTATCTCACCAACACCGAAACCAAGGCAGCGCTGGCGGACCTGCTGCCGCCGGAGAACAATTTCCGATTCGCCGATCTGGGCTGTGGTTTGGGCGGTCCGGCTCTGAATCTGTCCAGGGTGCGTCCGGACGGCCATTTCACCGGCATTGAATCGGCGCCTGCGTTGTTCCTGGCGGCATCGCTGCGCCGCCGCCTCTCCGGAACCACGAACGCCGATATCGTATTCGGCGATTTCTGGTTGCGGAACTTAGGCGAATTCGATGTCGTCTATTGCTTCCTGTCGCCGGTGCCGATGCCGGCGCTGTTTGAAAAGGCCTGCCTGGAAATGAAACCGGGCAGCCTGTTGATCTCCAACAGTTTCGACGTCCCGGCCAAGCCCGCCGATGTCATCGTTGAGGTCGACGACGCCCGGAATACGAAACTGCACCTGTGGCGGATGTAAAAAGCGCGGCGCCCATACCAGCGATCAGGACGCCAGCGACGTCGCCCCCAGAAGACGGGCCGGGAACCCGGCCTCGATCAGGGCGCCTTTGATTTCATCGACGTGGTTCGCATTGAGGGTTTCGAGGACCACATCAACCTCCGTCTGTTTAACCGGAATGTCATAGAACAGGCGCTGGTGATTGATTTCGATAATGTTTCCGCCATGGTCGCCGATCAGGCCTGTAACCCGGGACAGGGACCCGGGGATATCGATTATACCGATGCGCAGGCGCACCAAACGGCCTTCGCGCACCAGCCCGCGCATCAGGATCGACGAAAGCAGGCGGGAATCCATATTGCCGCCGGACACCACCAGACCGATTTTCCTGCCTTTGAAGCGTTCCCGGTTGTCCATCACCGCGGCCAGGGACGCGGCCCCGGCGCCTTCAGTCAAAATGCGCTGAGCCTCAAGATAGGTCTGCACCGCCATTTCCAGGGATGCCTCATCGACCAGAACAAGGTCCGAAACCAGTTCGGCTATCACCGGTCGGGTCAATTCCCCCGGCACCTTGACGG
>JAESSX010000079.1 GCA_016763915.1 Rhodospirillales bacterium | reverse complement strand
TGGCACAGATAGCGCACCATGGAGGCGATCTCGTCGGGCGTTCCCAGGCGGTCGATCGGTGGCGAGACCTTTAGCGCCGGGCGCACACCTGCCGTGGCCGGGCGTTCGGTGTCGATGAAACCGGGCGACACGCAGTTCACGGTGATGCCGCGGTCGGCCATTTCCACCGCCAGCCCCCGGGTAAACCCGACCAGCCCGGATTTGGCGACCAGGTTATGGACCCGGTTTTTCGTACCGATATGCCACGACATGCCACCAAGAGTGACGATCCGGCCCCAGCCCTTTTCGATCATGTGCAGCACGCTGGCCTGGGCCATGAAAAACGCCCCGTCCAGAGTAATGTCGATGATGCGCCGCCATTCATCATAGCTCATTTCGGTAAACGGCTTCTGTCCGCGCTGGGATGCGTTCAGGACCAGAATATCGACGCCGCCGAGGGTTCCCACCGCCTCGGCCGCCATATTGTCGACCGCCTTGCGGTCGGTGATGTCGCACAGGCAGGCGATCGCCGTGCCGCCGTTGGAGGTGATTTCCGAGACAACGTTCTGCGCCGCCTCGGCGTCCTCAAGCGCGTTGACGACGACTTGGGCGCCATCGGCGGCCAGCGCCAGGGCCGTCGCCCGGCCGATGTTGCGCGCCGACCCGGTGACGATGGCGACCTTGCCGTGCAGGGGGCCGTTTTCATTGTCGGTCATTATTACTGATCCTTTGTGTTGATTTTCTTTATTTCCCGGTGAAGCGGGCCGGGCGTTTTTCGGTGAACGCGCGGACGCCTTCGGTGAAATCTTCGCTGACGGCGCAATCGGTGAAGGCTTGCGTCTCGGCAGCCAATTGTTCCTTCAGGGTGCGGTCGAACGAGGCGTTCAACAATGCCTTGGTGCGGGCGTAGGCGATGGCCGGGCCTTGAGCCAGGCGTTGCGCCAGGGCCTCCGTTTCCGCCTGCAACCGGTCGCCGGCCACCAGGCGGTTGACCAACCCGGCGTCCAGCGCCGTCCGGGCGTCAAAACGGTCGCCCAGCAGGGCGATCTCGAACGCGCGTTTAAGCCCCAGCGTACGCGGCAGGGCGTAGGTCGAGCCGCCATCGGGCGACGCGCCGAGATGGCAATAGGCGAGGGTGAAAAAGGCGTCCTCGGCGGCCAGCACCATGTCGCAGGCCAGCATCAGGCTGACCCCGGCGCCGGCCACGGCACCTTGGACGCTGCCGATCACGGGTTTCGGCATTTCGCGGAAGTCGGTGATGAATTCATGCACGATGTCCAGCAGGCCTTCGAATTCGGTGCGGATTTCGGCTTCGCCGGGGCGTCCATCCGGGCCGTCATCGAGAAACGCCTTGAACGCCTTGATGTCGCCGCCGGCCATGAAGTGATCGCCGGCGCCGTTCAAAATCACGCAACGCACGCTGTCATCGCCGCGGACCTGGGCGGCGATGTCGCGCAAGGCGTAGGCCATGTCGCGGTTGATGGCGTTCAGCGCCGCGGGCCGGTTGAAGGTGATGCGGCAGACGCCGGCCTTGGTATCCGTGGTAACGCTGTCGTTGGGTGAATCCGCCATGGTTGTGAAACTCCTCCCTCACAGGGCGCCAAGGTTCAAGCCTCTTGCGGCGCATTTTTTCTTTCGGTCGGGGCCAAGGGTACCCCAACCCCCGCCGGCAACGAAAGGCTTCGATCGTGCAGGGCCGTCAGGTCAGGTCTGGCCGGCCGCTTTCAGCCGGGGACGCAAAACATTTTTTGACGGCACTGGTAACCTCTTCGACGTTGATCGGTTTGGTCAGGTACTTCTCAAACCCGGCCTCCAGGCCGTGCTCCCTGTCCGCTTGGGACGCCCTTGCCGTCAGGGCGATCACGGGAATGGTGGATGAGGCGGGCGAACTCTTCAGCCGTTTCAACACTTCGATGCCGCTGATTCCGGGCAGATTGATATCCAATAGAATAACGTCGGGGTGATGAATTTCAGCCAGATCTATTCCGAGTTCGCCGGTATGGGCGGAAAAAATATTGGTGTTTGGAATTCGCTCGAGGATGGTTTCGAGGAGTTTCAAACTGCTCGGATCGTCCTCTACGCAAAGGACCGTATGTGCCGTCCGCGGGGAGATATCAGAAGATAGGGTTGTCGGTGTTGGCGCCGAAACAGAAGCAGACGCCGGCTCCTTGCGATGGTCTTTCATCGAAAGCTCACCGCTTACTATGGGGAACTCCAGCCAAAAGGTACTGCCGAAATCGAGGGCGCTTTCAAAACCGATGGTCCCGCCCATGGCTTCGACCAGATCCTTGGTGATCGTCAGGCCGATCCCCGTTCCGGTGATGTCGGAGTTTTCCAGTCCCAGGCGTGAAAAGGGCTTAAACAACAGCACCTGTTTTCCCTTGGCGATACCGCGTCCCGAATCGGCGATGGAAATTCGAAGCGACTCCTGGGCGCCCTCGCTGACGGAGATCGTTACCGTCCCATCGTCGCGGTTGTATTTGACCGCGTTGGAAAGGAGATTGAGCAGGACCTGGCGGAAGCGGGTTTCATCGATGCTGATTTCGGGCAGTTTCCATCCCGTTGTCCGGTCGTAGAACGTCAGGCCTTTTTGCCCGGACAGATTCCGCGCGATGGCCGTGCAGTTCTCGATGATCGGCCTCGGATCCTGCACCGTAATGTCGAGCGTAACCCTTCCGGATTCGATGGCCGCCAGGTCGAGTACCTTGTCGATCAGGTTCAGCAGGTGATCGCCTGATTTCAGAACCTGCTCCGTTGCATCGACCTGCTTATCCGTCAGCGGACTTTCAGGGTCGGTGTTCAGAAGTTGGGTGAATCCCAAAATAGCGTTCAAAGGCGTCCGCAGTTCGTGGCTCATGGAGGATAGAAATTCCGATTTGGACCGGTTCGCCCTTTCGGCTTCCTCCTTGGCCTCGACGGCCGCCAGGGTGCGCTCCTTCACGTTTTCTTCAAGGCTGTGTTGTATTTGTTTCAGTTCTTCCTCGGCATGTTTCCGGCGCGCCACATTTTCCCTGAAAATCTCAATCGAGCGCGCCATTTCACCGAGTTCATTGGCGCGATTCACGAACGGAACGGGCGTGTCGGTATCGCCATTGGTCAACCCTCTCATCACGCTGTCGAGTTCCAGCAGAGGGGTGACGAATTGAACCCGCGAAAACCAGAAAAACCCGAAAACCAGGAAACCCGTCAAACCGCCGACGACAAACATTGTCACAACAACCGCGGTGGTTG
>JAESSX010000078.1 GCA_016763915.1 Rhodospirillales bacterium | reverse complement strand
TCGAAGCACCATCGCCGATGGCGGCGCTGGCGGCTTGGGATGCCCCCTCAGCCGATCCCCTGGTGTCGTGCACCAGCAATTCAAATCGCTTGTCGGCAAAATTAAACACCGCCAGTTGGGCCGCGTTCAGCATTGCCTGGCCCAGCCTGGCGTTGGGACCCGACAGCGGCACCAGCAGGGCGACCCGGACGGAATCGCCGGCCGGCAGCGGCACCGTGGAGCGCGGTGGCGGGACCGCTGCCGGGGCGCCGGGTTTTTGCGGCCGCGTCAGATACGGCGCGAACGACGGCCATTGCCGGCCGTCTTCCGGAAACGGAAGAGCCGCCGTGCTTTCCGGCGTCCCCGGGGCAGGCGCGGGAGCCGGTCCCGCCCCGGGGACGGTAACAGGGGCGGTCGGCCAGACGGGCGTTATCGTCGTCGTTGGTTTCCCGGCCGGCCCGGACGCGGGCGGAGACTCGAACGGGAACTGGATGGATTCCGGCGGATAGGACTGCGGCGCGGGACGCGGGGCCGGACGGGTCGCCTTGGACGGCGGCGCGGTCGCCTGGGGTGTCTCGCTCCGGCCTTGCAACCAGGCCGGTATTTTGGAACTCTGACAGCCGCCCAACAGCAACATCACGGTGACGGACCATGCCACGGCGCAGAGGCGCGAATTCACAGCGAAATAACCGGTCATCGTCGGCATCAGCCCCTTCTGATCAAACCGGCGAACGGGCCCCGCCGTCCGCGCAACAGACCTTCGAGGGGCTGGCCGTTGTCGCCACCCCCATCGGCCATTCCCGTGACATTACCCTTCGTGCGCTCAGCATTCTAGGCCAAGCCGACACAATTGCCTGTGAAGATACCCGGGTGACGGCAAAATTGTTGTCTCTGCACGGAATTTCCCGCCCCCTGGTGGCCTACCACGAACACAATGCCGAAAAGATGCGCCCGGAACTGATCAGACGCCTCAAACAAGGCGAAACCGTGGCGTTGGTGTCCGACGCGGGAACGCCCATGATCTCCGACCCCGGGTACAAGCTGGTCGGCGCCTGTCTCGACGAAGGCATTGCCGTCGTCCCCATTCCCGGGGCGTCGTCGGTGCTGGCGGCGCTGGTCGCCTCCGGGCTGCCGACGGACCGGTTTTTTTCGCCGGGTTTCTGCCGCCCAAAACCGTCGCCCGCAAAAAGGCCCTGAGCGGCCTGATCGCCATTCCCGGGTCCCTGGTGATCATGGAATCCAACCGCCGGCTGGCGAATTCACTGGCCGACATGGCGGATGTCCTCGGCCCCCGGCCGGCCGTGGTCGCGCGCGAACTGACGAAACTGTTCGAGGAGTCGAGGCGCGGATCGCTGCCCGAGCTTGCCGACCATTACCGGCGCGAAGGCCCGCCCAAGGGTGAAATCACTATTGTCATCGGACCCCCTTCGGAACGCGTCGTCGATGACAGCGACCTTGACCGGCTCCTAAACCTCGCCCTTAAACACGGCTCCGTGCGCGACGCCGCCGAAAGCGTGACCGCCGCCACCGGCCTTTCACGCCGCAAGGTCTATGCCCGCGCCCTGGCGCTGAAACAGGGCACGGAATAAAGGGTCCGGAGGAAACCGATGGCCGCCCCCGCAAAGCCGGTGAAACAAAAGGCATGGCGCTTCGGCCAATTCGCCGAAACCATCGCGGTGTGGTATTTGCGGGTCCGTGGCTACCGGGTCCTGGCGCGCCGGTTCCGCTGCCGCGCCGGAGAAATCGACATTGTCGCCCGGCGCCGGCGTCTCCTGGTCTTCGTCGAGGTCAAGGCGCGCCGTCACCTGGCCGCCGCCGCCGACGCCCTGAGACCCCGCCAGGCCGCCCGCATTACCCGCGCGGCCGAAGCCTTTGTTCAGGCGCACCGCTCCCTGGCCGGGCTGGACCAGCGGTTTGATGTTATTCTCGTCGTTCCCCGGCGCTGGCCCGTGCATCTTGTAGACGCTTGGCGTCCGGAGTTTTAGAATAGCGATTCGCGGAACCCGACCGCCACCTCGGAGAGACCGACCCCGATGACCCGCGCCAGAAAAGCCGTTTTCCGTCCGCGCCTGCTCTTAACGGGCCTGGTTGCCTTTGCGTTGGCGGCTTCGAGCGGTTGTGCCAGCGTCGTCGTCGGCGGCGGCGCCGCCATCGGCACGGCGGCCTATCAGGAACGCGGCGTCCAGGGCGTCGCCCGTGACATTGCCACCGCCACCCGGATGCGGACCAACCTTCTTAACGCCGGCGAGGATTTCATCACCGGCGTCGGGGTCGAGGTCTATGAAGGACGCCTGCTGCTGACCGGAACGCTGCCCAACGAAGGCATGCAGGCCGAAACCGTGAGCATGGCCTGGAAAACGGAAGGCGTGAAAGACGTCATCAACGAAATCCAGACCGGAACCTCGAGCCTCAGGGACCTGGCCAAGGATTCCTGGATCACCACCCAGCTGCATTCCAAAATCACCTTTGATAAGAACATTCTCGCCATCAATTATTCCATCGAGACGGTCAACAGGGTGATTTACATGATCGGCATCGCCCAGAACCAGACCGAGCTGGACCGGGTCGTCGCGCACGCAAAAAACATCAGTTACGTTAAGCGGATCATCAACCACGTGCGGGTCAAGAAGGGCCGGACTTGAGCGCGCCGCTGAACATTCAGGCCCGATTGACCGAAATCGGCAATGCCGAAGACGAAGACATCAGCCTCGCCCGCGCGGCCCTGGTTCTGGCCGCCGCCGACAGGCCCGGCGTTTCCATGGACCCCTACCTGCGGCATCTCGAACAACTGGCCACCGATGTGCGAGAATACGCCGATGCCCCCGGCCGGGAAAACCCGGACCCCGGCGAGGCGCTGGACTTCCGGGTCGAGGCCCTGGTCCAGGTCATCGTGCGGCGCTACGGCTATGGCGGTTCCGACGCCGTGTTCGACGACCTCGATGCCGCCAACCTGATGCGGGTCATCGACAACCGCTCCGGCCTGCCCGTGGCCCTCGGCATTCTTTTCATCAGTACCGCCCGGGCCCAGGGCTGGGCGGCGACCGGGCTGGATTTCCCCGGCCGTTTTCTGGTCCGGCTGGACGCCGGCGGGCAACGCATGATCATCGACCCCTTTGCCGGCGGCGCCTGCGTCGATGCGCCCGCCATGCGCGGCATGTTCAAGGCCATCGCCGGCAACCATGTGGAACTGACGCCCGAACATTACCGCGACATGGGCAACCGCGACATCCTGCTGCGTCTGCAGGACAACATCAAAAGCCGGCTTGTGCGGCGCAAACGGTGGGACGACGCGACCCGGGTCCTTGGCACCATGTTGCTGTTCGCGCCCGGCCGGACCGGCCTTTGGCGCGAGGCCGGAATGCTGCTTGCCCGCCTCGACCGCATCGAAGACGCCGTCCGGGCGCTGGAGGAATACCTGCGCCGCACCGGCGCCGAGGACAAGCGGTACAAAACTTCGGTGTTGTTGCAGGACCTGCGCGCCCGCCTGAATTAACAAAGCCGGATTAAGGACGAACCCCATGGCCTTGACCATCGCCATTCAAATGGACCACATCCGCACCATCGATATCGATGCGGACAGCACGTTCGTGCTGGCGCTCGAGGCGCAGGCCCGCGGCCACGCCCTCTATCACTATCTGCCCGAACAGCTGTCTTTCGAGGGCGGCCGGTTGCAGGCCCGGGCCGAACGCCTAGAGGTGCGGCGGCAAAAGGGCGACCACTTCACTTTGGGCAAGCCCGAGACCATCGACCTCGCCGACATGGATGCCGTCCTGCTGCGCCAGGACCCGCCGTTCGACATGGCCTACATCACGACGACGCACCTGCTGGAGAGGGTTCACCCCGAAACCCTGGTCGTCAACGACCCGGCCGAGGTCCGCAACGCGCCCGAAAAACTGTTCGTCGCCCGCTATCCCGACCT
>JAESSX010000077.1 GCA_016763915.1 Rhodospirillales bacterium | reverse complement strand
CTATAAAGATTCCAGGGTGTTATAACCCGTGGGGTGTGGATTCCCAGCACCCTTTTTATCGCCTCGACGCAGGTATAAGGGGCCCAGGGCGCCGGCTTGGGAAGGGGGGGGTGGGTCACCCATGGAACCATGTCGAGTCCCTGTTCCCGGTAAAGATGCGTCAGGCGGAAGATGTCCTCGGTTCCCACAACGATAATTTCGGTCCGGTGTGACAGGGGGTTGTAGATGACCCAACGGGGCCCGCTTTGCAGGGCGGCAAAGCAATGGCGAAAGCCTGGTTTCAGGACCTTCAACCATTTCAGGTCGGCCTCGCCGGTGAATACCACCAGGGCCAGTCCGGGGCCGGCTCCGGCCGTTGCCGGTGGTGGCTTCATTCAATAATTCCTTTTGATCTCAAAGGTATAGATAACTTATTCAGTGCCTCGTCCCAAAGCCGTGCGGGCCGTTCCTCTTCCCGGCATCGGGGGTCAGGCGGCCGCTGGCTAAGACCGAAGGTGTCCAGGGTCCGCAGGTGTTCGGCGGTCAGGCGGCGCCGGCGAGCCAGATCCATGACGGCGCGGTAAAGATCGTCCGGATCGCAGGGTCTGGCCATGCTGCCCGTCTTGGCCTCAAAGCGCGCACCGTCGGCGCGCGCCTTCTGACAGCGGATAAACCAGAACCAGGCTTCCTCCGCGTTCAGGAAGGGAGTCGTCTGGGTATCGTAATAAGTGCGGGGGGTAAAGCGAGGGCGAGACATGGGCGTTCTCCGGGATGTCGATCGTTAAAAAAAGAACAAAAACGGAACAAATGAACCATAAATCAGGGTTAAGTCCTATGTCAACATTAAAAAGCAAAATGTTCCTAATGACAGGGAGGCCGTAAACTATGACAATGTTCCCATGCTAAAACATGCCGATGTATGGAAAGCGATTGACCGGTTGGCCAGGGAATACGGATACTCCGCTTCCGGGCTGGCGCGGCAATCCGGACTCGATCCGACCACCTTCAATAAGAGCAAGCGCATCACCCGCGAGGGCAAACTGCGTTGGCCGAGCACGGAAAGCGTGGCCAAAATCCTGAGGGCCACGGGGGCCAATCTGGCGGAATTCGTTTCCTACGTGAACGACAGCGAAGGCGCGGGCGTTTACAGGAATATTCCTCTGATCGGATTCGTGCAGGCCGGCACGCAGGGTTTTTTTGACGATGCCGGGTATCCCGCAGGCGGCGGATGGGATGAAATCCCGTTTCCCGGACTAGGCGACCCGCAGGCCTATGCCCTGGAAATTTCCGGCGACAGCATGGAACCGGTCTATCGCGACGGGGACACCGTGATCGTCTCCCCGGAGGCCAATATCCGCCGCGGCGACCGTGTCGTCGTCAAGACGAAAAGCGGCGAGGTCATGGTCAAGCTTTTGGTGCGCCAAACCACGCACAAGGTCGATCTGAAGTCCCTTAATCCCAATCACGAAGACCGCAGTCTGGATGTTGAAGACGTCGAATGGATTGCCCGCGTCGTCTGGGCCAACCAGTAAACCGGACGGCCGAGCCGGCCCCCATCCGTTACCAATTTCTTAGGCGTTAAGGTCTTCACCGGCAATGGCGCGCCTGAGCAAGGTGCAGGTTTCGCCAACCCCGTACAGCGCGATGAACGATCCCATCCGGGGACCCTGGGATTGCCCCAGCAGAATTTCATAAAGCGCCCGGAACCATGCCTTCAGTTCGGGAAAGGGGTGGCGTTTGCCGACTTCGTAGACCTCTGTCTGGATGTCCTCTGCTTTTGCCTTTTCGCCCAGGGCCTCAAGGGAAGCCAACAGGTCTTCCAGCGCCTTTACCTCGTCCCCGGTTGCCTTGCGGTATTGTTTCGCCGGTTTGACGAAATCCCGATAGTAATTGATGGCGAAATCGAGAAGCCTGTCCAGGGTCGGCGCGGTTTCCGGCGTCGCTTCGGGACGGTAGCGGGAGATGAAATGCCAAAGCACGGCCTTGTCCTCGCTGTGGCAGACGCTGACCAGATTCAAAAGAATGTTGAAGTTGATTTGTGCGCCTTCCTGGCTAGGCGGCTTGCCCTGGTGGATGTGCCAGGCTGGGTTTTCAAGTTGTTTTGCGGGGTCTTGCGTGGGGAGGTTTGTCAGGTGGCTGATATGATCGTCGACATTGCGGGGGATCACGTCGAAATGCAGCCGTTTGGCCGCTTTCGGTTTCTGATACATGAACAGCGACAGGCTTTCAGGGGGCGCATAGCGCAACCATTCTTCGACCGTCAGTCCGTTACCGCGGGATTTGGAAATTTTTTCGCCGTTCTCATCCAGAAACAGCTCATAGGTAAATCCGACGGGGGGTTTTCCGCCCAGAATGCGGCAGATCTTACCCGACAAATTGACCGAGTCGATTAAGTCCTTTCCGGACATTTCATAATCCACGTCCAGCGCCTTCCACCGCATGGCCCAGTCAGCCTTCCATTGCAGTTTACAATGGCCCCCGGTGACCGGCGTCTCGACCTTGGAGCCGGTTTCGTCCTCGTAAACGATGGTGCCGGCCTCGGTGTCGCGTTCGATCACCGGCACCTGCAGAACCCGCCCGGTTCTGGGGCACACGGGCAAAAAGGGGCTGTAGGTGGCGCGCCGTTCTTCGCCAAGCGTCGGCAGGATCACATTGAGAACCGCATCGAACCGCTCGAGCACAGCCAGAAGCGTGGCGTCGAACTGGCCGGCCTTATAATGATCGGTGGAACTCAGGAAATCGTATTCGAAACCGAATTGGTCCAGAAACGCCTGCAGACGGGCGTTGTTATGGGCGCCCAGGCTTTCGTGGGTGCCGAAGGGATCGGGGATGGCGGATAAGGATTGTCCCAGATGTTCGCTCAGCATCTCCTGGTTAGGCAGGTTTTCGGGCACCTTGCGAAGCCCGTCCATGTCGTCGGAAAAGGCGATCAGTTTGGTCGGAATGTCTGACAGCAGGGAAAACGCATGGCGCACCATCGAGGTGCGGGCGACTTCACCGAAGGTGCCGATATGGGGCAGCCCCGAAGGACCGTAGCCGGTCTCAAACAGCAAAAAGCCTTATCGGGCGTTTTATCACCGACCCGTTTTAGCAGCGAACGGGCTTCGGCGAACGGCCAGGCCTTGGCGTTGAGGGCGTGTTCTCTGAGGTCATCCATTTTGGAAGGGTTCCGGGCGATAAAAAAAACGGTCTAGCGCGGGAAAGTACGGGCGGCGCGCAAGTGCGTCAACCGGCCTTGTTATTTCCAGATCGGTTTGCCGCTGCCGGGAAGGCCGTAGGCGTCCCACTTATCCGTCACTTCTTTGATGATGTCGTCGGTCATGCGGATTTTACGGCCCCATTCCCGGTGGGTTTCAGGCGCTATCTTGGTCGTGGCGTCGATGCCCATTTTAGATCCCAACCCGGATTCCGGTGACGCGAAATCTAGATAATCAATGGGTGTGTTTTCGATCATGGTGATGTCGCGGGCGGGGTCGACGTTGGTGGAGATCGCCCAGATCACGTCGTTCCAGTCCCGCGCATTGATATCATCATCAACGACAATGACGAACTTGGTATACATGAATTGGCGCAGGTACGACCACACCGCCATCATGATCCGCTTGGCGTGGCCGGGGTAGGCCTTCTTGATGGAGACCACGGCGACCCGGTAGGAGCAGGCCTCGGGCGGTAGCCAGAAATCGACGATTTCGGGAAACTGTTGGGTCAGCAGCGGCACGAAGACGTCGTTGAGGGCTTCGCCCAGGACCGATGGTTCATCGGGTGGGCGGCCGGTGAAGGTGGAAAGGTAAATGGGGTCCTTGCGCATGGTGATGGCGGTGATGGTGAAAACCGGGAAAGGTTCAAGGGAATTGTAATAGCCGGTGTGGTCGCCATAGGGCCCCTCGTCACCGTATTCGTCCAGGGAGACGTAGCCTTCGAGCACGATTTCGGCCTGGGCCGGAACCTTCAGGGGAACGGTTTTGCATTCCACCAGTTCGACCTTCTGTTCGCGCAGCAGCCCGGCGAAATGATATTCAGACAGGGTGTCCGGAACCGGCGTCACGGCGGCCAGGATGGTCCCCGGGTCGGCGCCGATAACGGCGGCGGCGGGCAGGGGATCGGGGCGTTTTTCCTTCCAGCGGGCGTGGTGCTGGGCGCCGCCCCGGTGTTTCAGCCACCGCATATAGGTGGT
>JAESSX010000076.1 GCA_016763915.1 Rhodospirillales bacterium | reverse complement strand
GCAAATTGCCACCTGGAAGGACGACAGCCAGGAATCGCTGCAATCCATCGACCCGCAGCAGGTCGGCGACATCCTTCCTCTCCATCTCGAGACCTGATCCGCTATTCCTCCATAAACGGCGACGCCCGGAAAGGGGTAAGCTCTTCGGCGCGCCTTCGCAGTGCCGCCAGCGCCGGACAAGCGCCGGCACCTTGCCCAGGGGATTGATTTTGCGCACCGCGTCGGCATCGCCGTAAACGGAAATAATTTCGCGCTCGAAGGGCATGGCGTAGAGATTCAATGTCACCGCGACGCGGCGCACGAAAGGGCTGTCCATCTGACCGACCAGTATTATCGGGAATATCCTCCGGGGGGCTTACCCGGTTCAGGCGGGCGGCGTGGGAAACAGCTTCAGTTTCTTGCCCTTCACCGACAGCGACAACTCGCCGGCGCGCAGTTTCAGGGCGTCATCGCCGAACACGTCGCGCCGCCATCCCTTCATCGCCCGCACGTCGGCGTCTTCACCGAAAGCGGCGATCAGTTCGATATCGGACGCCGAAGCCAGCAGTTTGCCGGCGACCTCGGAATCCTCGGACTTCATTTTCAGCAAGACCTTCAACAGGTCCGTCACCGGCCCTAAGCCCCGGGGCAGTTTCGCCTTTCGGATCGGTTGCGGGCAATCGCCGTCGGCCACGGCCTGGCCGCTTTTGATCGCGTCGAGAATCTGCTGGCCGTAATTTCCGCGCGCCAGCTTTTCGCCGAGACCCCGGGTGCGGGCCAGTTGTTCAGGCGACTTCGGTGTGTGGTGGGCGATTTCCGCCAGCTGCTCGTCGCGCAAAATCCGGTTGCGGGGCACGTCGCGGCGCTGGGCCTCGGCTTCGCGCCACGCCGCCAGTTCGCGCAGCACCGCCAGCATCCGGGCGGTGGTGTTGCGCGCCTTGATGCGCCGATAGGCTTCGCGCGGGTTGCCGTTGTAAGTGTCTGGGCTTTCCAGCACCGCCATTTCCTCGACCAGCCAGCTTTCCCGGCCGTTGGCGTGCAGCATGCCCGCCAGCTTCTCATAGGCCGGACGCAGATGCGTGACATCGGCCAGGGCATAATCGACCTGGCGCTCGCTGAGCGGGCGCAGGGTCCAGTCGGTGAACCGCGAGCCCTTGTCGATCCGCGCCTTGACCAGTTCCGTTATCAGCGCCTCGTAGCCGACCGAGTCGCCGAAGCCGCAGACCATGGCCGCGACCTGGGAGTCGAAGACCGGGTGGGGCACCTGTCCGGCCTGGTGATAAAAGATTTCCAGGTCCTGGCGCGCGGCGTGAAACACCTTGAGGATGCTGTCATCGGCCATCAGCTCGTACAACGGCGTCAAGTCGATGCCGTCGGCGAGCGCGTCGATGCAGTCGGCCTCATCCGGCCCGGCGACCTGCACCAGGCACAGGATCGGCCAATAGGTCTTTTCGCGCATGAATTCCGTATCGACGGTAATGTAGTCGGCGGAGCGGACCCGCTGGCAGAATTCGGAAAGTTGTTGGGTGTTGGTAATCATAGGCGGCGTTCTACACGTTGGCGGGGACAGGGGAAAGGGGGAAAAAAACTCCGTTCCTCCCTCGGGCATGGCGGTGCCATTCCACGAATGGTATAAAAAGATCAACATTGTAAAATTGTAAAACCCCGGGAGACTCGATTATGGCTCGTCTTTTTTCTTATGCCCTTTTAATGGCCGCCTTCACCGTCTTTGCCGCGCCCCTGCGGGCTGAGGAGGTCAAAGTTCCCTACCAGAGCCTGACCCTGAACGCCAACCTGAACATCGCCGACGGCAAAAGCCTGTCGGACGGGGTCGTTTTGCTGATGCACGGCACGCTGGCGCACAAGGACATGGAAATCATGCGCGCCCTGCAGGACCTGTTGCTGGAACGCGGCTTGAGCAATCTCGCGATCAATCTCAGCCTGGCCCAGAACGACCGCCGCGGCATGATCGACTGCGCCGGTCCGCACCGCCATCAGGACTCCAACGCGGTCAAGGAAGTCGCCCATTGGGTGGCCTGGCTGAAGGAAAAGGGGGCGGGGCCGATCACCGTGCTGGGCCATTCCCGGGGCGGCAGACAGATGGCGGGCTATGTCGCCGGTTCTCCAGACCCCGCGGTCAAGCGCGCGGTGCTGGTGGCGCCGGGCACGTGGCAGCCGGGCAAGGATGCCCGCGGCTACAGGAAAAGCTACAAGAAGGACTTAAGCCCCCTGCTGGCCCGCGCCGAAGCCCTGGTCAAGGCCGGCAAGGGCGACACCCTGATGGAAGACGTGGATTTCGTCTATTGCCCGAAGACGAAAGTCGCGGCGGCCAGCTTCGTCGATTACTACCGCCCCAATCCCGATCGCGACACGCCGTCGGTCGTCGACCGGGCCAAGGTGCCGGTGCTGGTCGTCGCCGCCAGCAATGACCGGGTCAATTCCAAAATCGCGGCGAAAATGAAATCCCACACCGGCCCCAACGTGCGCCTGGTGGTGATCGAGGAGGCCGGGCATTTCTTCCGCGACCTGGTCGCCGATGAACTGGCCGACATCATCGAGGAATACATCGCCGGCGGCAGCACCTGAGGCGCACCGGCACCTGAGGCGCACCGGCACCTGAGGCGCGCCAGCACCTGAGGCGCTGGGCAGGGGGCGCATAAAAAGAAACGACCCGGCGGATTGCTCCGTCGGGCCGCTCCCCACTCAAAATCTTTTTAAATCCTTGCGGACCCTGGAAAACTTTGAGCTAGAACCCAGTTCCTCGGCCGGCAAGCCGGCTAATTCCCTGAATTCAGGAACCCAGTTCATCGACCGGCAAGCCGGCTAACTCCCTGAACTCCGAAGCCCAGTTCCTCTCCCGGCAAGCCGGTCAATTTCCTGAACTCCAGAACTTAGTTCCTCGATTGGCAAGCCAACTGATTTCCTAAATTCCACCTAGATATTACCATCGGCCCCGAAAGCCGCATACGATTATTCCATCCACATTTGGTGGTTTTCCGGTGAATATCGGGGATAAGTGAAACTTTATTTTAAAATTTTGCATTTTATTGATTTATTCCTCCACTGTTTGGGTTTTTTCCACCTTTGTGCCTCCTTTGCGCGCTCCGGCGCAGGCCGGGCTAGAGCAAATCCCGAGCAGATTGAATCAATCTGCGACGACGAATTTGCGTAAAATAAATAAGATAGAGCATGATACATAAG
>JAESSX010000075.1 GCA_016763915.1 Rhodospirillales bacterium | reverse complement strand
CGACCAGGCCGCCCCGGAGGCCGCAAAGGCCAAAAAACAGACCGGCATTCAGGACAACATCCCCGAGGGGCGCACCGTGTTTTCCGCCAAGTTCGCCTGCCCGGTGTCCGGTTTCACCATCGACGAGGTGGAACCGCGCCTGTTTTCCTTCAACAACCCGTTCGGCGCGTGTCCCGCCTGTGACGGACTGGGCACGCAGATGTATTTCGACCCCGACCTGGTGGTCGGCGACGACCGGTTGTCGCTGAACCGGGGCGCCATTACGCCGTGGGCCAATTCGTCGTCGAAATATTACGACCAGACACTGACCAGCCTGTCGGAACATTTCGGCATCGACCTGGGCGCACCTTTCACCCAATTGTCGAAGAAAATCCGCGAGATGATCCTGTTCGGCTCGGGCGCCGAAGACATCACCATGCGCTATCACGACGGCCACAAGGCCTATGACCTCACCAAACCCTTCGAGGGCGTGATCCCCAACATGGAACGGCGCTGGCGGGAAACGGATTCGTCGTGGGTGCGCGACGAACTGGGCCGCTACCAGACCGTCACCAGCTGCGAGACCTGCTCGGGCCACCGGCTGAAGCCCCAGGCTTTGGCGGTGAAAATCGCCGGCCTGCACATTTCCGAAGTTTCCGCCATGTCCATCGGCCACGCGCACGACTGGTTTGCCGGGCTGGAACCCCACCTCACCGGCCAACAGCGCGAAATCGCCCGGCGCATCCTGCGCGAGATCAACGAACGGCTGGGGTTTCTCAAAAACGTCGGGCTCGAATACCTGACCCTGAGCCGCGCCTCGGGCACGCTGTCGGGCGGCGAAAGCCAGCGCATCCGGCTGGCCTCGCAAATCGGCTCAGGGCTCACCGGCGTGCTGTACGTCCTCGACGAGCCGTCCATCGGCCTGCACCAGCGCGACAACGCGCGGCTGCTCAAGACCCTGGAAAGGCTGCGCGACCTCGGCAACACCGTCATCGTGGTCGAACACGACGAGGACGCCATCAAGAGCGCCGACCACCTGATCGACATCGGCCCCGGCGCCGGCATTCACGGCGGCCATGTGGTGGCGTCGGGCACCGCCCGCCAAGTCATGAACAACCCCGCCAGCCTGACCGGCAAGTACCTGACCGGGGTCGAGACTATACCCATGCCGGACACCCGCCGCCGGCCCAAGCCCAGCCATAAGCTGGTGGTGCGGGGCGCCAGGGCCAACAATCTGCGCGGCCTGGACGTGGATTTTCCCTTAAGCACGTTCACCTGCATCACCGGCGTTTCGGGCGGCGGCAAATCGACGCTGATCGTCGAGACCCTCTACAAGGCGGTGGCCCGGCGGCTGCACGGGGCGCGCCTGCATCCGGGCGACCACGACGCCATCGATGGGCTGGAACGCATCGACAAGGTGGTCGATATCGACCAGTCGCCGATCGGCCGCACGCCGCGCTCCAACCCGGCCACCTACACCGGCGCCTTCACGCCGATCCGTGACTGGTTTTCCGGCCTGCCCGAGGCCAAGGCGCGGGGCTACAAGCCGGGCCGCTTTTCCTTCAACGTCAAGGGCGGGCGCTGCGAGGTCTGCCAGGGCGACGGCCTGATCAAGATCGAGATGCACTTCCTGCCCGACGTCTATGTCACCTGCGACGCCTGCCACGGCCAGCGCTACAACCGCGAAACCCTGGAAATCCATTTTCGCGGCAAGTCGATCGCCGATATTCTCGACATGACGGTCGAGGAAGCCGCCGACTTCTTTAAAGCCGTGCCGGTCATCCGCGACAAGATGGTGACCCTGCAAAAGGTCGGACTCGACTACATCCACCTGGGCCAGCAGGCGACGACGCTGTCGGGCGGCGAGGCGCAGCGGGTCAAGCTGGCCAAGGAGTTGAGCCGCCGCGCCACCGGCAAGACGCTCTACATCCTCGACGAGCCGACGACGGGGCTGCATTTCGCCGACGTGCGCAAGCTGCTCGAAGTCCTGCACGCGCTGGTCGACCAGGGCAACACCGTGATCGTCATCGAACACAACCTGGAAGTCATCAAGACCGCCGACTGGATCATCGACCTCGGACCCGAAGGCGGCGACCGTGGCGGACACCTGGTCGCCACCGGCACGCCCGAAGACGTGGCCAAGGTCAAGGAAAGCTATACGGGTCAGTATTTGAAGCCCTATTTAAGCAAAAGGCGCGGACGAGCGAAGCCCACCAAAACCAAGCCCCGCAAGAAAGCGGCGACGGCCTAGCCGGTATCAGCCCATCGGCATGCCGCCGATTTCGACGTAGGTGTATCCTAAATCGGCAATGCTCACCGTGTCTCTGACCAGACGCGACGTGTTGGGTGAAAGTGGCATGGTGTCGTCCATATTGCTGGGGTCGGGGTGGTTGGGGTCCGTCTGCCAACCGGCCCAGACCTTGTCGATGTATCCGTGATGCATCCAGAAAAATGGATCCCGGGGCGAACGCGCCCGCCCCATCACGCCGCCGATTTTTGCGTGGACCGTACCATGAGGCCATCCTCTCATTAAATCCTGGAAATCCAGCCAATCCGTCTTTTGGCGCGCACTGTCGTAAGTAAGACCATCAATGCGGTTAACATTTGGAGGATTTAAGCCCCAGTCAACACGAAGGCCGTTCAATTGGGTCGGCACCACGGGCACCTGTTCCCAGTTCCAATAAGGCAGGGCCGTCTCGTACTGACCGTCTTTACGCAAGGCGGTTTCGAAGTCGTTCAAAAAATCCCGGTGCCAAGGCAGAAAGTACATGCTGTGAATTCCGGTGTTGAACAAAAGGTCATGGGCATCAACGAAAGGTTCGTACCCGCCTCGGCCCTCAAGATCGCGGAAGGCCTCGACCAAAATCGTCCAGTCGTCGCCGTCCAGGTCCCGGTGATCTCTTCGTTCCCGAAGGTTTTGTTCAGCCATGACTACCCCCTCAAAAATTGTATACTTTTTATATATTTCAACTTTAAGAAGATATTATAGAAATCCCTGAAATAGATCAATCGGCCCTCCTGAAACCCGCCCGGGGGGATGGTCTCGCCGCACCATATCAGGCACCCTAAGTGAATCGTAAAACCTGGGAGAAAAACAAAACCAATGAAAATCACTCAACTTACGCCGCTGCACATCGGCCAGTTCATGTTTGTGCGCATCGACACCGACGAAGGCATCCACGGCATCGGCGAGGCCGGGGCCTGGGGTCACACCCGGGCGGCGGCGACCGCTATTGAGCGCTTCGCCGAATACCTTGTCGGCAAGGACCCCGGCCCGATCGAGCATCACTGGAACGTCATGCACCGGTTCAGCTACTTCCAGGGGCTGGCCATCAACGCCGGCCTTTCCGCCATCGACATCGCGCTGTGGGACATCAAGGGCAAGGCGCTCGGCCAGCCGGTGCATGCCCTTTTGGGCGGGCCGACGCGGACCAAGGCGCGCGTCTACGCCCACGTCTACGGCAAAACCATCGAGGCCGTGCTGGAGGAATGCATCGCCAAGAAAGAGGCCGGGTTCACCGCCGTCGGCCACATCAATCCGTTTCTCGACGAAGGCGAGGACGAGGTTTATTTCAAGCCGCACGTAAAAAGGATGCGCGATGCCATCGACAACGTACGTCGCATGCGTGAAGTGCTTGGCGACGATGTCGACCTCAACATCGAATTGCACCGCCGGCTGACGCCCGCCGAGGCCATCGTCTTCGCGCGCGGCATCGAACAATACCATCCGATGTTCATCGAAGACCCAATCCGCCCCGAAGGTCCCGACGCCATGGCCCAGGTGGCGAATAAGATCAATATTCCGATCGCCACCGGCGAGCGG
>JAESSX010000074.1 GCA_016763915.1 Rhodospirillales bacterium | reverse complement strand
TCGGCGACATCCGCCGCCGGAAATAAGGGTTGCTTCGCCTGCCGCCACGACCCTTGCCGCAAAGTCAAATCCGTGTCAGCATTTTGCCTTGGGCCCAAACACTTGAGGAGCGATCTATGGCCATGCGGCGCCATCACGATATGGGGGGTCTGGACGCCGGCCCCGTCGTCCAGGCGGAGCACGATTATTCCCCATGGGAAAAACGCGTCGACGCCATCATGCGGCTGGTATCCGACAAGCAGCGCCGGCTGATGACCGTCGACGAGTTGCGCCGCGGCATCGAGAATCTGGGCCCCGGCGCCTATGAGGATTATAATTACTACGAACGCTGGATTGCCTCGATTACCAACGTGCTGATCGAAAAAGGCGTCCTCGGCGTCGACGAGCTGGGCCGCCGGATGGAGGACGTCCGCGCCCGCTGGGAACACGCCCGGTGACCGCCGCCCGCTTTGCCGAAGGCGACCGGGTGCGGGTGCGCAGGGCCTATCCGCCGGGCCATGTGCGCACGCCCTATTTCATTCGCGGCCGCGCCGGTACGGTGATCAGGCTGGTCGGTTCGTTCGCCAACCCCGAGGAACTGGCCTACGGCCGCGACGGCCAACCGGAACGGCCTCTTTACTGGGTCCGGTTTGCGCAGTCGGAATTGTGGCCGGATTATTCCGGAAGCCCCAGCGACACCACCGTGGTCGATGTCTTCGAATCCTGGCTCGACCCCCGGGATGAGAGCGCACCGTCATGAGCCATACGCACGACGAAGACTGGCCCTATCCCCACCCCAAACAGCCCGACCTGGAAGACGGCCCCATGACCGAGCACATGATCATGGCCGAGGCCGTCGCCGAGTTGCTGATCGACAAGGGGGTCTTCAGCGCCGGCGAAATGCGCGAAATGCTGGAACTCATCGATTCCAAAAGCCCGGCCGAGGGCGCGGCCATGGTGGCCCGGGCCTGGACCGACCCCGATTTCAAGACGCGCATGCTGGCCGACGTCAACGCGGCGGCCGCCGAAATGGATATCGACGCCGGCACCATCCCCATCCGGGTGGTGGAAAATACCCCGGACATGCACAACGTCATCGTGTGTACGCTTTGTTCGTGTTACCCGCGATTGCTGATCGGCCTGCCGCCGGACTGGTACAAGTCGCGCAGTTACCGGTCCCGCGTGGTCCGCGAGCCGCGCGCCGTGCTGGCCGAATTCGGCACCGTTATCGGCGACGATGTCGAGGTCCGGGTTCATGACTCGACGGCGGATCTGCGCTATATGGTCCTGCCGATGCGCCCCGACGGCACCGAAGGGCTGGACCAGGACGCCCTGGCCGCCCTGGTCACCCGCGACAGCATGATCGGGGTCAGCGTCCTCAAGTCCCACCATCCCGAATAACAACAATAAGACCAAAGGAAAGATTTATCGTGGCTTCCAAGAACACCTATCAATGGGACGATGCGTTCCGCCTGGACGACCAATTGAGCGAAGACGAACGGATGGTCCGCGACACCGCCCATGATTATGCGCAGGACAAGCTGATGCCGCGTATTCTCGAAGCCAACCGCAAGGAACATTTCGACATCGACATTATGGGCGAAATGGGCGCCCTGGGGTTGCTGGGCTCCACCCTGCCCGAGGAATTCGGCGGCGCCGGGGTCAACCATGTGTGTTACGGGCTGGCGGCGCGCGAGATCGAGCGTGTCGATTCCGGTTACCGCTCGGTGATGAGCGTACAGTCGTCGCTGGTCATGCATCCGATTTATGAGTACGGCACCGACGCCCAGCGCCGGAAATATCTGCCCAAGCTGGCGACGGCGGAGCTGATCGGGTGTTTCGGCCTGACCGAGCCCGACTTCGGATCGGACGCCGGCGGCCTGAAAACCCGCGCCGAGGCGGCCGACGGCGGCTATCGGCTGACCGGCAACAAGATGTGGATTTCCAATGCCCCCATCGCCGACATTTTCATCATCTGGGCCAAGCTGGACGGCACAATTCGCGGCTTTATCCTGGAAAAAGGCATGGCCGGCCTCACGGCGCCCAAGATCGAGGGCAAGATGTCGCTGCGCGCCTCGGTCACCGGCGAGGTGGTCATGGATGGCGTTTTCGTGCCTGAGGAAAACCTGCTGCCCGGCGTCGAAGGCTTGCGAGGCCCTTTCGGTTGTCTCAACAAGGCGCGTTTCGGCATTGCCTGGGGCGCGTTGGGGGCGGCCGAATTCTGCTGGCACGCGGCGCGCCAATACACGCTGGAGCGCAAACAGTTCGGCCGGCCGCTGGCCGCCAACCAATTGGTCCAGAAAAAACTCGCCGACATGCAGACGGAAATCACCCTCGGCCTGCAAGCCTGTCTCAGGGTCGCTCGCATGCTGGACGACGGTGATTGTGCGCCGGAAAACATTTCCCTGATCAAACGCAATTCCGCCGGCAAGGCGCTCGATATCGCGCGCATGGCCCGCGACATGCACGGCGGCAACGGCATCCATGACGAATTCCACGTCATCCGCCACATGATGAACCTGGAAACCGTCAACACCTACGAAGGCACCCACGACATCCACGCCCTGATCCTGGGCCGTGCGCAGACCGGCCTGCAGGCGTTCACCGGGGAATAAAGGAAAACCCTATCCGGACGCTTCGGTTGTTTCCGGGGCGGCGCTGGCGCGGGTCAGGATATACGTCGCCGCCGGCACCATGACCGCCGCCAGCAGCGTCGGCAGTTCCCAGCTCTCGGCGACGAAAAACGTCACATACAGGAAACTGGCGGTCATCATACCGGCCGCCATGACCTTGCCTTTAAGCGGGATCACCCGGTGTTGATGCCAGATTCGCAGCGACGGCCCGAACCTGGGGTGGTTCCACAGCCAGCGCTGAAAGCGCTCCGAACTTTTGGAAAACGCCCACACGGCGATAATCAGGAACACCGTCGTCGGCAACCCAGGCACGACAACGCCGATCATGCCGAGGGCGACATTGAGACAGCCAAACGCCAACAGCCCCCAGCGCAGGGTGCATTGGGCCAGATTGTCGGGTTTTGTTTCGCTGAAAGGATCGGGTTCCATGGCATCGTTCCTGAAACGATTGTTCACAACCCCGGGCATTTCCCAAGGTCTTTCCAAGTATCCCCGTTCTTCCCTCAACGCCTTTGATAGCATAAAAAAGGGAAATCGTTAAATACTATAAAGGCGCGGACCATGGATAACCTGCCGATCGGGGCCGAAATCGACGGCGACCAGTTATGGAGCCAGATTCTCAACCGGCCGCAAAGCCGCCGCAAATACGGCGCCCGGCGCGGCGCGCTGTTTCTCGACCGCGACGGCGTCATCGTCGAGGACGCCCATTATCTGCACCGCCCCGACGACGTGCGCCTGATCGACGGCGCGGCCGAAATAATCGCCGCCGCCAACCGAAAGGGTGTTGCGGTCATTGTCGTCACCAACCAGGCGGGCATCGCGCGCGGCCGCTTCGGCTGGGAGGATTTCATACAGGTGCAGGAAAGGATCATCGAAGACCTCGACGGCGCGTTCTTCAATGCGGTCTTCGCCTGCCCCCACCACGCCGACGGCAAGCCGCCCTTCGACAACCCGGACCACCCATGGCGCAAGCCCAACCCCGGCATGCTGCTGGAAGCCGCGCAAAGAATGCCCATCGACCTCGCCGCCTCCTGGCTGATCGGCGACCGCGCCGGCGACCTCGAGGCCGCCCGCAGCGCAGGTCT
>JAESSX010000073.1 GCA_016763915.1 Rhodospirillales bacterium | reverse complement strand
GTTAAAACAAAGAGCAAATCCCGAGCAAATAATTCCATTTGCGACGACGAATTTGCGGTTAAAACAAACAGCTATTTCCAGTGAACCAATGTGAACCGGAAAAGCCCTAGGATTCCGCCGTCAGCGAGGACAGGGCTTCGCGATAACAGGCGCAAATTTTATCCAGGTCCCCGTCCGTGTGCGCCAGGGAAATGAAATTGATTCCATTACCACCGACATGGACCCCCGCCGACAACAGCTGAGCGTAGAAGTCCCGTTGGGCCTGGTAAGGAATTTCCATCAAATCCCGGTCGCGACGCGACCGCACCGGCTTGTCGGTGAAAATCGTCCGGAACATGGAGCCGATACCGATCACCTGGGCGGGCACCCCGTTCGACCGGCAATGGGCGTTCAGATCAGCCCGAACGGTTTCCCCCGCCTGCTCCAACCGGCCATAGGTTTGTTCGGAAGTTTCCGTCAAATACCGCACCACCGCCATTCCGGCGGCCATGGTCAGGGGATTGGCGGAAAACGTGCCGCCGTTGAAAACCGGTAGCTTTTCTCCGTCATGGTCCGTTGTTATGTGGGATAAAACCTCCGGCGTTCCGGACAACACGCCGATGGGCAGGCCGCCCCCCAGGGTCTTGCCATAGGTGACAATATCGGCGCGGATGCCGAAGCGTTCCTGTGCGCCGCCCAGGGCAAGCCGGAACCCGGTAATGACTTCGTCCAGGATCAACAGGACCCCTAAGTCCTCCGTCACCTGGCGAAGGTCGCGCAGGAATTCTTCAACGTCGTCGCGGGGGTTGGAGCCCTGAACCGGCTCGATCATGACGGCGGCCAGATCGTCCTTATTGGCCCGGATCAAGTCGAAAGCGGCTTGTGTGTTGTACGGCAGAAACACAAGGTTATCCAAAACCCCGTCCAGAATCCCGGCCGATTTCGGCATCATCGCCGGCGTGCTTTCGCTCCCCCGGGAATAATCTTCTTCAACCAGAACCTGATCGTGGGAGCCATGCCAACCGCCGGAGAATACTGCGATCTTGTTCTTGTCCGTCACCGCGCGGGCCAGACGGATCGCACGCAAGGTCGCTTCCGACCCGGTGCTGGCGAAAACGAACTGGTCGCAACCGGGGATGGCCTGGGCCAGACATTCGGCAAAGTCCTCGGCATAGGGATTGGCCACCGTAAACAGACTGCCCTGGTGCATCTGCCTGTTGACCGCATCCACCACCAGCGGATTAGCGTGCCCCAGAATACAGGTCCCTCCGCCCATCGCCGTATCGATATACGTATTGCCGTCGGTATCCGTAATGGTCGCGCCCGACGCGCTTTGCATCCTCAAAGATGAGCCGGAACCGCCATAGCCCTCATTGAGCACGCGGGGGAACGCCTTTTTCAGCATGACTAATCCTTTTCCAAAACGCCCGCCGGCAAAATCCCATTCCCCACACCCAGCTTAATGATGATCGGCCAAGGCATCTATAGAACCCAGGGAATGTTGCGCAATGATCGGGGGCCTGCCTGTTTTAAGCTTCCGCAGGGACGTCCACTTCCTCCATGTGCGTGACATTGATTTGACTGTCTTCGTGGACACAAAACATATTTATGGAAATGATATTCTCAAACACATTTTCCTGATTTTTTTTATGGTTGTCGGGATTATACAGCGGCGTCAGATGCCAATACATCCGGTAGCCGAACGACGCGATCAGGCGGATCAGGTCGTCTGAACTCTCTTCCCGGTCGTTTTCAACATACAAGATGGGCCTGCACCTGGAGATCGTTTCCCGTGCCCCTGCAAGGGCCATCAATTCCATGCCCTCGACGTCGAGTTTGATGAACTGGCATTGCGGCAGTTCCAGGCTATCAATGGTAATTTTTTTGACCGTTTCCCCCTCTGAATGCCGGCCTAATTCCAGGCTGCCGAAACTAAGCTTGTCCGCGGGGTTTAAAAAGGGAACCAGGACCGTCCCTTCGGTGTCACCGATCGCTTCGTTTAGACATTGAACATTGAACAGGCTATTGAGAGCCAAATTGGCGCAGAGAATCTGGAACAACAGGCGCTGCGGCTCGAAAGCGATGACCCGCCCCGTGTTTTCCATGGCTTGCGCCAGGAAGACCGTATGGCAGCCGATGTTGGCGCCGATATCAAGCACGATGGAATTGGGCTTGATAACCTGGCGGAACAACTCCACTTCGCCTTCGGAAAATTCCCCGTAGAGGTCCAGCGAGCGCCCTATGTACCTATCGTTGGGGTTGTAGAGCATACGGCCGTACCGGGCGTCGATTTGTTTGTATATGTCCGGTATGCTCACGCTTCGTCTTTCAGCATGACTGGTTTTTTTCCAAAACGCCCGCCATCAAGGTCGCCTCACTTTGCGTAGAATTCGTTCCAGGCGTCCTTGTGAACTTCGCCGTGGATCGTGCCGACGGCGTTGCAACCCTTGCACGGCCAATCGCCGCGTTTTCCACCCCCCAGCATTTTCCGGAATTTCCTTAAATTGCTCGAGGTCCAGACATCCAGCAGGCTGGTCAGGAACACGTTGCCTGATTTTACCCGACGGTTCCAATCCTGGGTGCACAGGAAGGCATCTCCGTTCCAGTCGATCATCATCATGTAGTGAGGATAATAACACGGCTTGTCGATCTGCACCTCGGGCTGGTGACCGGCACTGACGGTTCCGGCCCGATTGGTCAGCTTGACGCCGAATTCGTCGTCCACGGAATACCACCTGTCACGCAGAATGAAAGCGTCTTCGGGCGCGCCCGCTTCTTTGAACAGGGCGGTGAATTCATCGATCTGATGGGGACCGTCATAAAGGCTGACGATGATCTTGCCGATCCCGGCCTCGATCAGGTTGCCGATCATTACCGGCGTCAGCGGGTCGCCGTTGGTCGTCACTTCCGTATTGGCAACGGAAGAAAAAGCCCTGACCATATCGACCGCGCTTTTGCTCAGCAACGGCTCCCCGTACCCGGCCAGCATCACGGTGCCCTGATAGGAAAGGTCCTTCAATTCGTCGGCCATTTTCCGATAACAGGTCTCGGGCATCGTCAGGTTCTGGTTCGGCGCAATCGATGGATCGACCTTGGGACAGAACGTGCAGGCACGGTTGCAGGTATCTATGGGGCTGAGCTCCAGCCAGTTGAATAAGGGCACTCCGTCGGTGGTTTTCTGGACCTTCTGATCGACTAGGGCGGAAACCCGTTCGATGTTCTTGTTTATGGTATCCTTGTAGCTCATCCCT
>JAESSX010000072.1 GCA_016763915.1 Rhodospirillales bacterium | reverse complement strand
GATAATGCTGCGCAAGCGCAAGCACCTGTCCATGGCTGCCCCTCTACGGTGTAACGATGAGAGATATCACTTCGGGCTCTTTGTATCAGGAATTAAATATTTGCATGGACTGCTGTGCATGCTCGTAAATACTGTAGGTCGTGCGGGCCAGCTGCTGCGCCTCCGCAATCTGGGAGGAGGTCATTTTGTTAACGAGGAAATCGCGGTCACGCACGGAATTACGGTGTTTCCTGCCGGGCGGGTGGTGCGAGGCCGCGAGGTCGAACCACTTGTGCGCCTCCACATAGTCCTGCGGAACGCCGTCGCCGTTGCCGTACATCATGCCGAGGTTATTCAGGGCTTCGGCGAAGCCTTGCTCGGCGGCCAATCGCCACCACTTCACCGCCGCCTTGTAGTCCTGCGCCGTGGCCCGGCCTTTGTAGTACATTAAGCCGAGGTTGAATTGGGCCAGGGGTTTGCCCTGCTTAGCGCCTTTCTCAGCGGCGTCAAAGGAGGGTTTAAAGACGAAGTCTGCGATAGTAGATAGTAGACCTTGCATGCCCATATTTAATATCTCACTGGCGGATATCGTCAAGGCGTCAGCCAAGTCCTGCAATTTCGCCTGCCGTGGAGAAACGGGTTCTGAACGTGTCTTAGGTTTTCGTCCTGACCGGCGGCATGATTTGGTGTATAATCACCGGCATGACGTACCTGTTTGGCTTGGGTCTTCTGATTATGGCTTTGTGGCTGGCATCCGAGATAGCGCACAGGGATTTGTCGGGCCCGGCGCCCAAGGACCCCTATCGGCTGGACCGCTGGCGCAATGGCGAAGGGCCAGCGGAACAATAACCCACATCTGTTAAGTCTGCTTCCGGCTTGCAATCGAAGCCGGCACGGCTGTCGTTTGACAGCAGCTTTCAGGCAAACAACGGACATTAGGTTTGGAAATAAAAATCGCGGCGGCTCGGCGCGGACGACGGCCCGGTAAAGGGGTATCCCTCCAACTTCATTGACGCCTAAGTGGGGAGGCAGAGGATGTTGCTGCATTGGCGACGATGTTGCCGTTTCCGAAGACCTTTCGGGGTTGTTGCCCGGCGACATCGTGTTCTTCCCCGGCCATGTCGGCTTTTACCTCGGCTCGGGCGCCCTGTTGCACGCCTCCAGCCACGCCATGATGGTGGTCGAGCGCATGGTCGCGCGCAAAGGCCGGGGCATCACGCGGGTGCGGCGGGTGGTGAAGGCGGACTGTTAGCCCCTTGCCGCTTCGGCCATTGCGACAATATCCGCCGATGTCCAATAGGTTCCGTCGGCGAATTCCAGATTTGGCGCGGTCTGGTTGGGGTGCCACATGGACGTACGTTCACCCATGTCCGGGATGGTGATGGAATCGTCACTGTCCTTGAAGGCGATGACCATGCTGTCTCCTTCGAAGGAAATCGTCACGTCGTCCGGCGAGATATTGGAATCAAACACCACCTTGGATTTGTCCAGGTCGCCGGGGCCACTTATTGTTCCGATGCCGGTCAGGGTATCCTTGCCGTCGCCTTTGCTGAACAGGATGGTTGAGTTCCCGCCGACATGAACGAAATCGTCGCCCGTGCCGCCGTTGACCACGGAGTACTTTCCGATATGGATGACATCATCGCCGCTGCCGCCGCCCACCATTGAGTTCTTGCCGGTTGAGATGTAGTCGTTCCCGGCGCCGCCGAACAATTGGTTGTTTTCAGCGGCTCTGATTACGTCGTCGCCGTCGCCGCCGTGGATCCGGTTGTTGACCCCGGCGGCGTAGGCGTAATCGTTGCCGGCGCCTAAGTTGATCGTGGCGTTGCTGTATGCGCTGACCGTGTCGTGCCCGTCACTGGCATTGATGGTGGCGTTGTCGTAAACGCTGACTTGGTCATTTCCCGCCCCGGCGGAAATCCGGGCATTGTCGTAGGCTCGGATGCGGTCGTTGCCGTCACCTCCGTCGATGTGGGCATTGTTGTAGGTGCTGATGGTGTCGTTACCATTGCCACCAAGAATGCGGGCATTGCCGTATGCCGAAATGGTGTCTTCGCCATCGCCGCCGTCGATGTGGGCATTGTTGTAGGTGCTGATGGTGTCGTTACCATTGCCACCAAGAATGCGGGCATTGCCGTATGCCGAAATGGTGTCGTCGCCATCGCCGCCGTCGATGTGGGCATTGTTGTTGGTGCTGATGGTATCGTTACCATTGCCACCAAGAATACGGGCATTGCCGTATGCCGAGATGGTGTCGTCGCCGTCGCCGCCGGCGATTTGGGCGTAGTCGTAGGCGCTGATGGTATCGTCGCCATTACCGCCCCAAATGCGGGCGGAATTGTAGGCAGAGATCGTGTCGTTGCCGTCACCG
The DNA here is from genome assembly GCA_016763915.1 of Rhodospirillales bacterium. The sequence continues at coordinate 1,651 of JAESSX010000072.1, read as the reverse complement.
CCGGCGATCAGGGCGTTGTTGCGGGCACGGATGGTGTCGTTCCCCTTGCCGCCCAGAATGTTGGCGCCGTCTCCAGCCTCGACCTCTTCGCCGCCGTCGGTCAATCGCTGCCAGTTTTCATTCGGATCGACACCGTCGTTGGCGTTCAGCGTCTTTTCCAACAGGGCGATGAAGTCCTGCAACGGACTTTTCCAGAGGCCGGCCTTCATCGTGTCGGAACCGCCGCTTGTGGTTTTTTGCCAATCGTCCGTAATGTTCCCGGTATCGGCCAGCAGGCGTTCGCGCGCCGCCTGTATCTGGCTGGAGGAGTGGGCATAGCCGGAGATGAGCTGCTTCGTATCCATGGTCATGGCGGGTACCCTTCCTGTTGAATTGTTTTTCCGAATAGTGGTACACGCAATAGGCGCGCCAGCTTAGCGACCCCAAAACAATTGGCTCAAATAGGCCGTGGAGACGAGGGGTTCCCTCACTCCCGTCCCCGTTAAGGAAGTAGAAAGAAAAGGTAACTATGGTCGAATCGGGAGGTTGTTACCTGTGGCCCGGCAAGTATTGCCGGTCGATGGCGCGTGGGCGGGCCTGAGGCGTAGTGTAAGGTAATGGTGCCCCCGGGGAGAATCGAACTCCCACTCCCTTGCGAGAACGGGATTTTGAATCCCGCGCGTCTACCAGTTCCGCCACAGGGGCTCCATGGACGAAAACCATAAGGCTTCGGCGCACATCATAGGGCTCGGTAATTGTGCGTCAACACACGTGGCGGGGATAAAATCTTGGCGTTTGCCCTGGCCTTGGCGGACTGCTAAACAGCGCCGATGTTGAGGGGCCTTTATAACTGGACGATGAATCTGGCCGGGCACCGCCGCGCTACTCCGGCGCTGGCGGCGGTTTCGTTCATCGAAAGTTCGGTGTTCCCGATCCCGCCCGACGTGCTGCTGATTCCGATGGTTCTGGCCGACCGCACCAAGGCGTTCCGCATCGCCTTTATCTGCACGGTAAGCTCGGTGCTGGGCGGTATGCTGGGCTACGCCATCGGCGTGTTTCTGTTCGAGGAAATCGGCCGGCCGATGCTGGAATTCTACGGCTACGGTCCGAAATTCGCCGACTTTCAGGCCAAATACAACGACTGGGGCGCGTGGGCGGTGTTCATCGCCGGGGTGACGCCTTTTCCGTACAAGGTCATCACCATCCTGTCGGGCGAGACGGCGCTGGATATTTTTATTTTCACCATGGCCTCGGTGGCGGCCAGGGGGCTCCGGTTTTATATCGTCGCCGCCCTGTTGTGGAAATTCGGCGAGCCGATCCGGGATTTCATCGAAAAATATCTGGGCTTGCTGTTCGCGCTGTTCTGCGTGCTTTTGATCGGCGGGTTCGTCGCCGTTAAATTTCTGATCTAGGTAAAGACCATGCCCCCGGATCCTGACCGCCTCGATCTGTCGCGTCTGGTTCCGTTCGGCATTTTCGCCGCGTCCGTGGCGGCGCTGGCCAACGCCTATATCGCCCAATACACCTTCGATCTGGAACCCTGCATCCTGTGCCTTTACCAGCGCGTGCCCTACGCCGTTGCCGGTGTTTTGGGGCTGGTGGCGATGTTGGTGCCGGGCCAGCGGTCGCGGGCGGTGGTGCTGGCGGGCGGGGTGTTCCTGGTCGGCGCCGG
>JAESSX010000071.1 GCA_016763915.1 Rhodospirillales bacterium | reverse complement strand
CACGTCGAAGACCGACATCGGCGAATTGATGCTGAAATACGGCGGCGGCGGGCATGAAAACGCCGGCACCTGTCAGATCGATAACGATGACGCCGAACGGGTCTTGGCCGAACTGACCGCACAGATCACCACGGACGGCTAAGCAGAGGCATATGGCACATTCCGGCGGACACAAGGGCGTGATCCGGTCCTGGTTAAGGTTCGGGTTAAGGTCCAGGTATGGCGGCTGGGTGGCGGGCGTTGCCCTGGCGCTTGTTCTGTTGCCGGCGCTCGCCTCGTGCGGTAACGGCCAAACGACCCTTTCCAGGGTTCTGGATATTCTCAGGACGGACAGCACGCCGCTTTCCGCCCAGACGCAAAATCAACTGGACCGTTTCAAGACCGTCTACCGGGCTTATTCGACCGCACCCGACCAGACCGAGCGGCTGGATTATTTCGATTTCGCCTTCCGCCGGGTGCGCGCCACCTACGTGCATGAAATTCCCGACGCCACCCTCATCGACGCGGCCATAAAAGGCGTGCGCGAAACCAAGGCCCTGCCCGGGTCGCTCAAGCCCAAGGCGCTGGTGGAAGCGGCGCTGACCAAGATGGTCGCCTCCCTGGACCCGCACTCGGCGTATCTCAACGCCGATGATTTCCGCGAAACTTTTGTCCAGACCCGTGGCGAATTCGGCGGCTTGGGGATTCAGATCACCATGGAAAATGATCTGGTCAAGGTGATCTCTCCGATCGAGGACACGCCGGCCGCGCTGGCCGGCATCAAGGCCGGCGACCTGATTACCCATGTCGACGGCGATCCGATCAAGGGCAAGACCCTTAGCGAAGCGGTCAGGCGCATGCGCGGGCGGGCGGGAACCGGGATCACCCTGACCATCCGGCGCGAAGGGCGCTCCGATTTTTCGGTGCGGATTATCCGCGCCATCATCAAGGTCAAGGCCGTCCGCTGGCGCATCGAAGGCGACATCGGCTACATCCGCGTCGCCCGGTTTTCCGAAAAAATGGAGGACGGGATCGAGGCCGCCATGTCCGAAATCAACGCCACCCTGGGCGCGCGGCTGGCGGGCATCGTTCTCGACCTGCGCAACAACCCGGGCGGCTTGCTGGACCAGTCGCTGGTGCTGGCCGACAGCTTTTTGGAGAAAGGCGAAATTGTTTCCGTGCGTGGCCGCATCTCGGGCAACGACCGCTCCCACAAGGCGGAGTCCGGCGATCTGGCGGGCGGCGTGCCGATGGTGGTGCTGATCAACGCCGGATCGGCCTCGGCGTCGGAAATCGTCGCCAGCGCGCTGCAGTCTCATAGGCGCGCCGTTTTGATGGGGACGCGCTCGTTCGGCAAGGGATCGGTGCAGACGATCCTGCCGATGCCGGTCGAAGGCGGGCTTAAATTAACGACGTCGTTGTATTACGCGCCGACCGGCCAAACCATTCAGGCGCGCGGCGTGCTGCCGGACATCATCATCAACCCGGCCAAGGAAAGCAAACAGCGCCACGAAGCCGACCTGCCCGGCGCCATCCCGGCGGTCGGCGGCCATACGCAAGCCTCAAAGTCCCGTCCGCAAGTGCCTGAGGACGCCTGCCCCGAAGTCGGCGAAAAGAAGGACCGGGAACTGGGCTGCGCGCTGGCCTTGCTGCACGCCGGTTCGGCCAAGAATTTCCTGGCGATGATGAGCCAGAAGCGACCGCAGACCTAAGACCGCCATCCGCGGTGAGATTTCCCGTCACTGGAACGTAAAAGAATATCCCAAGGCTCGAAACCACTTCAAAAAGGGGGTAACGATGCAGGACAATTTGCAAGGCGATACGGAGTTCGTTGATTTTTGGAACGAGGTTCTTGTCCCGAAATTCATAGAATTTAAGCACGTTCTGGTCGACGGGCTGACCCATCACAGCGAAGCCATCTTTCCGTCGCTTCAGGTCAGGGAAGGCGACACTGTCCTCGATATCGGTTGCGGATTCGGTGATACGGCGATCAGGCTGGCGCACCGGGTCGGGCCGGCGGGCAGCGTCCTCGGGCTTGATTGCTGTGACGCTTTTATGGAGTACGGTCAGAACCAGGCGGAGGCGGAAGGTTTGAACAATATCTCCTTCGTCAACGGCGATGCCCTGATTTATCCTTTCGAACCGGAATATGATTTCGTGTTTTCACGGTTCGGGACGATGTTTTTCTCCAATCCCGTTGCCGCGTTCCGCAACATGCGAAAAGCCCTGAAGCCGGGCGGTATCGTTACCCATATCGTCTGGCGGGCCCGCGAAGACAATCCCTGGCTCAGCATGGCCAAGGACGTGGTCCTGCGATTCCTGCCCCCACCGGGCGAGGATGCGCTGACGTGCGGACCGGGGCCGTTTTCCATGGCCAACCAGGAAATGGTTACCGGCATGATGACATCGGCCGGTTTTGAGGACATCCATTTCGAACGGGTCGATGCGCCCGTCCTTGTCGGCCGGACCGTCGAGGACGCGATGGGGTTCCAGCTCTCCATCGGCCCGGCGGGAGAAGTCTTCCGCGAAGCCGGCGAAGAAGCGGAAGAAAAACGCCAGGTTATTGAAGCCGCGCTGGCGCAAGCCATTAGTGAGCAGAAGACCGAAGCCGACGGCATCGTCATGGCGTCGAGTTCCTGGGTGATCAGCGCTCGTAATCCGGGGTGATTGGGATATCCAATGGGATTTCGGGCAGGTTGAGCCCCCCTTGGCCGCCGCGGCAATGGGAACTAATGCTGCTTCCTCTATAAATAGGACCCTATACAAATTAGCGTACCGGCGCCCCTCAAACCGGCTCGGCGTGCCGGTGCCCTTGACTTTCCCTGCGTATGTTCCATATTTGTTCTAACTATTTCCCGCGCTCTTTGACATGGTGAATAGGGAGGCTGGCAACGCTTTTTTTCGGCGCGCCTGTCGGTTTGGGCGGGGAATGGGGGTGTTTTGTTGGCGGTTGGGTTCGGAAATGACGATAAATGACGATAAATGACGAGTTTTCCGCCATCATTTGGGGCGTAAAACGTGTGTAATCAATGTGTTAGGGTATTTTAGGGGTCCGGAAATGACGAGTTCCGGACGATGTTCCGACGATTAGCGGACGATTAGCGGACGATTTCCCGACGATTGCCGGACGACTCGGCGACTTCTCTGCGATTTCGGGCCGCCTAAAAAACGTCAGCCTCGGCGGCTCGCCGCCGTCGCCGCGGCT
>JAESSX010000070.1 GCA_016763915.1 Rhodospirillales bacterium | reverse complement strand
TCGTGTTTTAGGTTGATGTCTTTCCTCATCCATCCCCCGGATAACGAAACATTGATTTTATCGTTTAGTCGCAACCCGGTAACGGAAGACACTAGCACCCCCGGGCAGGCAGCGTAAATTTTTCTTTTTTTCCGCTTTGCGGGCGATGACAATGTCTGCCTGGGGTTTATGAAAGGGGAAAACGGCGGCGATGGCGAAACCTTCCGTCAGAAGGCATTGTAGCGCAGTCTGCCTGTTGGCCGGTCTGGCCGCGGCCTTGCTGTGGGGCGCGCTGGCCGGCCCGGCGCACGCCGCTGAACTGGAATCTCAGCTTTTTATCGTTACCTCCTTCCCCAAGGCGATGTTCAACCGGTTCAAGACCGCCTTTCAGGAACGCCACCCCGGCGTGCGCATTCAGATTCTCAACAAAAAGACCTCGGCGGCCATCTCCTACATCCAGGAAACCGCGGCGCGGCCCGCCGACCTGTTCTGGGCCTCGGCGCCGGATGCCTTCGAGGTGTTGAAACAGTCCGGCCACCTGGCCCGCCATTCCGTGGCCAGGTCCTCGATCCCGGCCACCATCGCCGGCCACCCGGTCAACGACCCGGAAGGCTATTACAACGGTTTTGCGGTTTCCGGCTATGGCATCATGTGGAACCACCAGGTTCTGAAAAAACTCGGGCTGCCCCGTCCCTGGGAATGGAGCGACCTCAAGAAACCGGTCTATTTTCGCAAGATCGGCATTTCCGCGCCGTCCCGGTCCGGCACCACGCACCTGATCGTTGAAACCATCCTGCAGCACGAAGGCTGGGACCAGGGGTGGGCGACGCTGCTGGAAATCGCCGGAAACCTGGCCACCGTGACGGCGCGCAGCTACGGGGTTCCCGACGGGGTCAATTCGGGCCGCTTCCCGATCGGGCTGGTCATCGATTTCTTCGGGCTGTCGTCCCAGGCGTCCGGACACCCGGTCCGGTTCGTTTATCCGACGGCGACGACCCTGGCGCCGGCCAATATCGCCATCATCAGGAACGCGCCGCACCCGCGCATCGCGGCGGCCTTTATCGATTTCCTGCTGTCGCCGGAAGGCCAGAAAATCCTTTTCGAGCCCGCCATCCGGCGGCTGCCCGTTTTTCCCGCCGCCTACAAGGACGCCCCGGAAGGCTACCCCAACCCGTTCCTCGGCGGCACCCTGGTTCCGGGGATCAATTTTTCCAGCGACCTGTCGCGCCGGCGCTATCACTTGGTCAACGCCCTGTTCGACAAAATGATCACCTTCAGGATCAAGGCGCTGAACAAGGCCTGGAAGGCGATCCATGAGGCCGAAGACGCCTTGAGGAAAACCTCAGACGGCGCGCTCATGAACACCCTTTCCCGGGCCCGCCGACTGGCCGTCCGGGTTCCGGTGGACGCGGCGGCGGTGGCCGACCCGGCCTTTACGGCCACCTTCAAGCGGGTCAAGCGGGGCATCCCGCCGCCGCCCAGGCAGGCGGAAATCGTCGAGGAATGGAACCGCTTCGCCCACCGCAATCAGGCCGAAGCCCTGGCCCTGGCGCAAAGCGTGCTTGGCGCCCTGGCCCGGAAGACCCGGTAGAATGGAACCCCGCGTCATGCTGGGGATTCGGGGGCGCCTGTTCATGGCCTTCGGCGGGGTCGCCGCGATGACGGTGCTGGCCGGGCTGGTGTCGTGGTTTTCCTACGCGCAAATGTCGGAAAGCCTGAACCGCATCATCAGCAACGATATTCCGGCGATGACCTCCTCCGCCCAGCTGGCCGAAAAAGGCGCCGCCATTATCGCCACCGCGCCGACCCTGATTTCCGCGCAATCGGAAACCGAACGGGCCGCCGCCTGGGCCGACCTGAAGGCGACGTTGAGCGAAATGTCGGATCAGGTGGGCACCATGGACACCTCGCTGCCGGGCAATGCGGTGAAGGTCCGGCTGCCCGACCTGATGAACAAGGTCGGGGCCAACCTGAGCGACCTCGACGTCACCGTGCGCCGGGGCTTCTGGTTCCAGGAGCGCAATAACGAACTGACCGAGCGCCTGCGCTTCGCCCAGGCCGACTTTCTGGACGAGGTCGAGCCGATGGTGGAAGACGCGCGCTTCAACATCGAAACCGCCATGGACCAGGCCAAAGGCACCGGCAACCCGGCCATCATCGAAACCCAGCGGACGGTGCTCCGGGCCGAAACCCGCCGCCGCGAGGCCTTGTTGAAGGTCAACGCCGCCGGCAACCTCGCCGTCGGCCTGATCGCGCGCGCCGCCAGCCTGCCCGACACCGGGTCCCTGGACCAGACCTACCTGTACCTGGGCGAGGTGTCCGGCCTGATGGCGGAAGAAATGAAGGCCCTGGCCGACCTGCCGGCGAGCGTGTCGCTGGTGCAGGTGGCCGACGCCATGCTGGCCTTCGGCATCGGCGGCGACAACCTGTTCCAGCTCAGGCGCGACGAACTGGCCAACATCGAGGAAGGCCGCCGCCTGCTGGCCGTCAACCGGGATCTGGTGGAACGCCTGCAGGGTGTCATCGCCGAACAGGTCGAGGCGGTCCACGCCACCATCCAGGCCGCCGCCGACGCGTCCCGGGCGACGGTCAGTCGCGGCAAGGCGCTGTTGCTGGCCGTCGCCGCCGCCAGCCTGGCCGTGGCGGTGCTGGTGGCCTGGCTTTACGTCGGCCGCAACCTGGTCCGGCGGATCACAGCGCTCGGCCAGAGCATGCGGAAAATCGCCGCCGGCAACCTGGGCGCCGAGGTGGCGACCGGGGGCAACGACGAAATTTCGGACATGGCCGAAGCGCTTAAAACCTTCCGCGACACCGCCGCCGAGGTGCAGGCGGAACTGGTCCAGGCGGGCAAGATGGCGGCGCTCGGACAGCTGTCCGCCGGCATTTCCCACGAACTGAACCAGCCGCTGGCGGCGTTGACGTCCTATGCCCACAACACCCGGGTGCTGCTCGACCGGGGCCGCACCCGGGAGGCCGAAGAAAACCTGGAGAGGATTTCAGAGCTCACCGAACGGATGGCGAAAATCACCAACCACCTGAAGACCTTCGCCCGCCGGCCGCCGGACAAAATCGAAAAAGCCGACCTCAACTCCGTCATCACCAACGCGCTGTCCTTTTTCGACAGCCGCATCCGCACCGGCGGCGTCACCGTGAACCGGCACCGTGCGAACGGCGCCGTCGTCGTGCGGGGCGACGAAATCCGGCTTGAACAGGTGCTGATCAACCTGTTCTCCAATGCCCTGGACGCCATGGAGGAAACCGAGCCCCGGACCCTGGACGTGATCGTCGAGGAAACCGCCGGCACCGTCGACCTGGTCATCCGCGATACCGGCAAGGGGCTGGGCGAGGACGAACTGAAACAAATTTTCGACCCCTTCTTCACCACCAAGGAAGTCGGCGAAGGGCTGGGACTGGGGTTGTCGATCTCCTACAATATCATCAAGGATTTCGACGGGACCTTGCGCGCCTCCAGCGAAGCGGGTATCGGAACGTCGTTCTCGATCAAGCTTCCCAGAGGAACCTGAAGTCATGGCCGGCAAGGGACAGGTCATCCTTATAGACGACGAAGACGACGTCCGCATTTCCGGCAGCCAGACCCTGGAACTGGAAGGCTTCGACGTGATCGCGCTCGGGGCCGCCGAAGACGCCATGCAACACCTGACCCCGGACTGGCCCGGCGTCGTCGTCAGCGACGTGCGGATGCCGAAAATGAACGGGTTCGATTTGTTGCAGCACATCCAGGGCGTCGATCGGGACCTGCCGGTGATCCTGATTACCGGACACGGCGACGTCGCCATGGCGATCAAGGCGATCCAGGGCGGCGCCTATGACTTCGTCGAAAAACCGGCGCCGCCGGAATACCTGATCGATGTCGTCCGCCGGGCGCTCGACAAGCGAAGCCTGGTGCTGGAAAACCGGGCCTTGCGGGACGCCCTGCAATCGCCGGGCGGGCCGCATCACCGGATCCTCGGCAATGCCCCGGTCATCGAGCGGTTGCGCGAGACCATCGCCAACATCGCCGACACCGATGTCGATGTCCTGCTGATCGGGGAAACCGGCACCGGCAAGGAACTGGCGGCGCGATGCCTGCATGATTTTTCCAGCCGCCGGGAGGGCCAGTTCGTGGCCCTCAATTGCGGCGCCATGCCCGAGCAGATCATCGAAAGCGAACTGTTCGGGCACGAAGCCGGCGCCTTCACCGGGGCGGCCAGGAAACGCATCGGCAAGATCGAATACGCCGACAAAGGCACCGTGTTCCTTGACGAAATCGAAAGCATGCCGCTGCATATCCAGGTCAAGCTGCTGCGCGTCCTGCAGGAACGCACCATTGAGCGGCTCGGCGGCAACGCCGTCATCCCGGTCGATATCCGCGTCATCGCCGCGGCCAAAATCGACCTCGCCCGGGCCTGTGAGGAGGGCGGCTTCCGCGAAGACCTGTATTACCGGCTCAACGTCGCCAGGATAGACCTGCCGGCCCTGCGCGACCGCGAGGCCGACATCGTGCTGTTGTTCCACCATTTCGCCGCCACC
>JAESSX010000069.1 GCA_016763915.1 Rhodospirillales bacterium | reverse complement strand
GCTACACCCATCGGGACATCACCAGCGGCGCCGGCCACGACGCTGTTTACCTGGCGCGCGTGGCGCCGACGGGCATGATCTTCGTGCCCTGCGAGGGCGGCATCAGCCACGCCGAGATCGAATACGCCAAGCCCGAAGACCTGGCGGCGGGCTGCAACGTGCTGCTCTACGCCGTCCTCGATCGCGCCGGGGCCTGACGGCCCCGCGAGTGCCACACCGCCCCCTCGCTCTTCAGCGTGACGCAGGATTGGCGCTGAATGTCCGAGCTGGGTCATCACCAGACCTTACCGCCAGCCCTGAAAATGGTCTGCTTTCGCCCCTAAGCAGAACCGGTCAGGCCAGCACGCCTTCACCGTCGCGGCGCAGGACCTTGCGGGCGTAGTAGTCGAAGGTGGCGTTCAGGGGGGCTTCCTTGAGGCGGTAGTCGTGGGCATGGCGTCCGGCTTCCGGCGGCAGCGGCTTGATCTCGCCGGCCGCCATGGCCTGGAGCTGCATCTTCGCCGCGCGTTCGAAATGGAAGGCAAGGACGGCGGCCTGTTCCACCGTCTCGCCGGCGCAAAGCTGGCCGTGGTGAGCAAGCAGGATGGAGCGTTTGTCGCCGAGCGCCGTGGTGATCAGGTCGCCCTCCTCATCGCCGATGGGCGGCCCGGGCCATTCCGGGAGCCAGGCACAGTCCTCGAAGAACATGGCCGTGTCCATGTGGGACGCGATCAGGGGCACGCCGATCATGGCAAGCGCCGAAACATTGGGCGGGTGCGTATGAACGACGCAGGCGACGTCCGCCCGCGCGCGGTAAATCCATAGGTGGAACCGGTTCGACGGGTTCGGCATGCCGGTTCCTTCGAGCACGATCAGGTCGTCATCGACCAGAATAAAATCGCTGGCGTTGATTTCATCAAGGCCGAGGCCGAATTTGGCCGTCCACATGGTCTTCGGCGTCTCGCCCCGGGCCGTGACCTGGCCCGCCAGCGCCGAGCCGTGGCCCTCGGCGGCCAGTATGCGCGCCGTCAGGGCCAACTTCTGGGTGATCGTCCATTGCTCCGGCCGGGCAAGGTGTTCGTTCATCTCCTTTGTTGCCCGGGCCTCAAAATCGGACTTGGTCTTGTGTTTGCTTGCGCCGCTGTTCATGAGACGCCTCCCCGGTTGAGGATAATCTTGTATGGGTCAAAGTTCAAACCCGAGGAAACCCGCGGTGGGGAAAAATTCGGCACATCATCGAACTTCCGGCGCGCATTGAACTGACCGCAACGAATGTCCGCTTTCGGGCGGAAAGCAGACATAAATCACGCGATGGCAGAAGGTTCGCCGTAGTCTGGCGGCATAGAATGCGATGAAAAAACCGGCCCATTTAGGGCCGGTAGTTCTAACATGGAAGTGTCAGAGGTCCGTGGGGGACGGCAAATGGGGGGCAACCCTCTGACTTGTACATTCTGCTCGATCAAAGTAACCGCCGTATGTCTGAAACTCTATTCATTTGTAATGTTTTGTAATCCTGGCGCGATGTCCGCTAATAGCCCTAAGCGGACATCGGCCGGATGCATTCGAGGATGCGCTAGAATGACGCCCGCTAGCATCTATAATGTGTCGAGGAATGCCGTTCCGGCAGTTGCCGGCTTAAACGGCTGAAGCGGAGGTTGTTGTGCAGTACCTCTCGTCTCGAGCCAAGGCCGTTCTCATTGGCCTGGCGGTTATTATCAGTTTATTCAAATTCGTCGACTGGCTGGCTGAATACCTCTGGTTCGAGGCGCTGGCCTTTGAGAGCGTCTTTTGGAGGATCCGGCTCCTCAAGGTCGGTTTCTTCCTGGCGGCCTTTATGTCCATATTCCTCTATTTCTGGGTCAACTTCCGGATCTTTGCCGCCCTTCTTGATATCCGCACCCTTGTTTCCGGGCTGACAACTCAAGCCGGTTTTCACCCGGCGACGGCCGACTTCATCAAGACCAGTTTTGAACAGAAAGCCGGCAGCCAAAATCCAGGCGGCCGCATGCCGGGCGTCCTGCTTCTCCTGGCCCTCGCCATTGCACTCGTAATTGGCTTCTTCCATTACAACCAGTGGGACACCCTGCTTCTATACTGGTGGTCCGGGCCTTATGGCCAGACGGACCCAATTTATGGCCGCGACATTGGATTCTATCTTTTCGAGCTTCCCCTTTATGAGTCACTTCAGGACAGTCTGCTTACCGTAAGTCTGATCGCTTCTATTCTTCTCCTCGTTGGTTATTTCCGTGACGGCAGCCTTACGATCAGTTGGCGACAGGGGCCTGAGGCGCCACCGCGGGTTCTCTGGCATATCCTGTCGAACCTGGTGCTTTTTCTTGTGGCGCTCGCGTGGGGCTTTTACCTGGACAGGTTTGACATCCTGCAATCCACCCGCGGCGCCGTATACGGTGCGGGTTATACGGACGTAAACGTGTTGCTCCCGGGCATATGGGTCGTGACCGGCGCCACCGTCAGCCTGGCAGCCATCTACCTGTTCCCCAGGTCAATGCGGGGGGGCCCCGTGTTGGTCATAATTTCGGGTGGATATTTAGTGATCTATTTTCTCTCGGTCGTGGTTGTGCCTGCGGCCGTGCAATCTTTCGTCGTGGCACCGAACGAACTGGAACTGGAGACCCCGTATCTACGGCACAACATCGCGTTCACGCGAACCGCCTATCAATTGGATCGCGTGGAAGAGCGGTCTTACGCCGCCACGAAGGAGATAACCTCAGCCGCCCTCGAGCGGAACAAAGAGACGATTGACAACATTCGGCTATGGGACTGGCGGCCGCTCAGTGAGACTTTCCGGCAAATTCAACGGATTCGCGCCTATTACGAGTTCAGCGACGTCGACGTGGAACGCTACCGGTTGGGCGGTACCACACGACAGGTCATGCTGGCTCCGCGCGAACTTTCCGAGCGTCTTCCGGGCAAGGCCGACCGGTGGGTCAACCGGCGCCTGCAGTTCACCCACGGTTACGGATTGGCGATGAGCTTGACCGCGAAGAAAGACGAGGAAGGGGGACCGGTCCTTGTCGTTAAGGATATCCCGCCCAAAAGCGAAGCCGGACTGACAATCTCAAATCCCGCGATTTATTACGGCGAGACCATGTCCAGCTATCAAATCGTGTCGACCTCCATACCCGAGTTCGACTACCCCCACGGGGACAAGAACGTCTACGTCCGTTATTTTGGAAGGGGCGGCGTACTGTTGAACAGCTTTTGGAAGAGGCTGCTATTCGCCTGGCACCAATTCGATATCAACATATTTATCACCTCATACACAGGGCCCGAAAGCCGCATTCAGTTTTGGCGTCCAATTAAGGATCGGGTGCAGCGGGTCGCACCGTTCCTGCGCCTGGACCGGGATCCGTATATGACCGTCAGTGAGGGGCGATTATTATGGATTCAAGATGCCTACACCGTTTCCTCCATGTTCCCCTATTCCGAGCCCTCGACCGAAAGATTTAACTACATCCGAAACTCGCTCAAAGTCGTGGTCGACGCGTACCATGGAGATTTGACCTTCTACGTCATCGATCAAGAGGATCCCGTGCTGGGTGTTTATCGCCGGTCGATGCCCGCGTTGTTCAAGCCGTTTGACGAAATGCCGGAAGATCTGCGTCGGCACTTGCGGTATCCGCAAGATCTTTTTCAGGCACAGGTGGAGAAATACAACGTCTACCACATGACCGTTCCGCAGGTCTTCTACAACGCCGAGGATCTGTGGACGGTGCCACGGGAGAAGTACGGCGGAGAAGTGATTCAAATGCGGCCGTACTACGTGTTGATGAAACTTCCGGAGGAAGACCGGCTTCAGTTTCTTCTCATGACCCCCCTGACACCGGCCAATCGAGCCAACATGATCGCATGGATGGCCGCGCGGAACGATTTTCCCGATTACGGACAGCTGATCGTCTACAAGCTCTCCAAGGAACGTTTGATTTTGGGTCCCATCCAGATCGAAGCGAAGATCGACCAGGACACACTCATCTCCCAGCAGCTGTCGCTCTGGGATCAGCGCGGCTCACGTGTCATTCGGGGAAATCTCCTCGTAATCCCGATTGAGCAGTCGTTTCTCTATGTGGAGCCCGTTTATCTCATCGCCGAGAATTCAGCGATTCCTCAGTTGAAACGCATCATTGTGAGCGACGGCGAACGCCTGGGCATGAAGCCGAGCCTCGAAGAGGCGATAAGCGTCGTTTATGGAACCAACGAACAGCTGCCGGCCAAAACCCCTGTTCCTGTCGACGCCGACCGAACGCCACAGGCAAAAGCGGCCCTGAAAGCCGCAGAGGAGGCACTCCGTATCGGTGACTGGGAAAAATTTGGCAATGCGATGAAGATGCTCAAAGACCTGCTCGGTGAGCAATGAGACGTGATCGAACCAAATTCGTTTTCGATCATAAATGCCGGTGCTGAAAAAGGTCCGCTTTCGGGGTAAAGCAGACGTTTAACGCTGCCTCCAAAACAGTTTTGAATATTCCATTTTTTTCGTGAGCCGAATTGGTTCCGATTAGCGGACAGAACCGAACCCCGCCCGGACGTTCGCTGGGCTACAGACCACCCGCACCGGAAACCATCTTGCCACGCCTTGCTAATCAATGCACAAACCTGTTTCCCTGTTCCCGCATGCAGTCAAAGAACTTAAGGCTCTCTTCATCTGGATATCGTGTGCGCCCGTCAGACAACGTTGTCAGGTTCCGTTGACGGCGTGTTTCCTCATGGAAATTTAGTAAGTTGACGACGCCCGAAAACAACAAGGCAAGTAATCCATGGCCCCGCCAATTCTCATGCTTCGCGACATTTACCTGACCTTTGGAGGGACGCCCCTTCTTGAGGGGGCCGAGCTTTCGGTGTCCCGGGGGGAGAGGCTTTGCCTGGTCGGGCGCAACGGCTCCGGCAAGTCGACCCTGCTCAAGATCGCTGCCGGTCTGGTCGAATCCGACACGGGCGAGCGCTTTGTTCAGCCGGGCACGACCATCCGCTATCTGCCCCAGGAACCCGATTTTTCAGGACACGATACCACCCTGGACTACGTCGAGGACGGCCTCGCCCCGGGGGACTATTCGCACCGGGCCCAACACCTGCTGGACCTGTTGGGCTTAACCGGCGAGGAAAACCCGGAACGGCTTTCCGGCGGCGAGGCCAGGCGTTGCGCCCTCGCCCGCGCCCTGGCGCCCAAGCCCGACATCCTGCTTCTCGACGAGCCCACCAACCATCTGGATATGCCGGCCAT
>JAESSX010000068.1 GCA_016763915.1 Rhodospirillales bacterium | reverse complement strand
GGTTTTCGGAAATTTCCTCAATCTTTTCGACATTATGCAGGGCAAAGGATTTTACCAGGTCCTTGCGTTCGTTGATAAACGCCGACACCACCCGGTTCGTTGTGGTTGCCGAGATTTCCATTCTCTCCATTTGGGCGCGGTAGAAGTGCCGATATTCCGTTAGCGCAAACCATACGGTCAAAATAATAGCCGCAACGCTTCCCGCAAGACTAAGCGCCAAAAGCGGATAGGTGCTGGTATATGTTTCCTTCATCGGACAGCTTTTTAATCTCTCTTCCGTTCACCGGGATGAGGTTTGGAAACTTTCTAAAACTATAAAATGGTATGCCGCCTCTTGGCTACCCTTGTCGGGGTGACCTCATTATACCCCAGCCCCGGCGTATGGCTTTTAATCAATTTCACACCCATAGCTTCCAACCCCGCAACGCATACAATGTTCGGGTGGCGGGTTTTTGATCCGCTGCGCGCGACTTAACCGGCGTCCAAAATGAGACCGGCATAGTTCCTTGGCAACGAACAACAAGCCGCAATGTAGCGAACGCGGAATAACCATTGCAGGGCGGGGTGGCCCGGCGCGTTCCGCTCAAAGCCAAAAAAGACTGATGGCGGTGACAAATAATAAATCCCGATTGCTTCAGGACCCGTTGCCGTCCGCGGGGCGGTTTTTTGATTTCATCCGGCTTGTGCCTCTCGATTAAACAGCCCCGACAGGCTGTCGCCGCAAGCTGGCCCCCCTTACCCCCGCCGCCTCGCCGTCTCATAAAAGTTGGATGGATTTTTGAGACACAGTACCATAAGATAGGGTCTATTGAGAATATGAGGCGTACCATGAATATTGGCTACGCACGAAGCTCGACCCTTGATCAGCAACCCGATGTTGACGCGCAATTGCGGGAGCTGAAAGACGCCAATTGTGAAAAGGTCTTCACGGAACAGATTTCGTCTGTGGGGGAGCGGGCACAATTAAACGCGGCTTTGGACTTCATCCGCAATGGTGACACGCTTGTCGTCACCAGACTGGCCCGGCTGGCCCGTTCCACCGCCCACCTTGTTCAAATCACCGATGGGCTGGAAGCCAAGGGCGCCTGTATCCATATCCTGAACCCTGACGTGGACACCGGGACGCCGACGGGGCGGCTTATGCTGACCATGTTGAGGGTCTTCTTCCAATTCGAAAAAGAAACCAAGTTGGAGCGTCAACTGGAAGGCATCGCCAGGGCCAAGGCCGAAGGACGCTATAAAGGGCGCAAACCCACCGCACGGGCCAAAGCCAAAGATGTTCTGCGGCTGAAAGATGGTGGAGTGGGCGCAACGGAGATTTCCAGAACGCTCGGGATCGGCCGCGCAAGCGTCTATCGAATCCTCAATGATTGGAAAACGGGCGATTTGTACAAACGTGGCCGTCTCCTGACCAACCATCCCATGCGAAAGGAGATCGACGCCTGGACCGGGCGCGCCAAGTTCTCCAGTCAGGAATATAAGGGATACGGAGGCTACGTTTCCAAGTCACGCGATCTTGTGGCTGTCCGGGAGTTCGTGATGCAATATTTGGACGACACCGGAGGTTTTCCGAAAGATTCCCAAGCCGTTCCGCGATTAAAGCAGTACGGATCTCAAGAGGCGTTCCGGGTTCAGTTTCCTGAAGAGTAGGATTTCCGCCCCGCTTGTCTCCATGGCCCTCACCACCCCTTCCGCCATCGAAGGCCTCATCCGGGATTGCGGGTGGCAACCCGGCCCCCCCGCCGCGTCAGGGGATTCCCAAGTACGCGTTGCGGAACCGGGTCCGGCATTGGGCCGGGTTCATGTTGCGCTTGTAGGCGGTGGGCGGCCCGTCGGAGACGTGGATCAGCAAAAAGCGGGGGCTCGGGGCATCGGTCAGGAATTTGGCCGCCGCCGCCAGCTCCTCCTCGCTTTCCACGACCATGACCGAGGCCAAACCGGAGCCGTCGGCTATTTTGGCAAGGTCCGTGCGCCCGGACGTGTGCCCGGTCTGGCCGCCGGTCTCGCCGTGACAGCCATTGTCGATGCAGACGATCGACAAATTCCCCGGCGCCATGTTGGCGACGGAAGCGAGCGAACCGATGTTCATCGGCAATTCGCCGTCGCCGGTGATCACCGCGACCTGGGAATCCGGGGCGCCAAGGGCCACGCCCAGCCCCATGGGAACGGCGGCGCCCATGGTCCCGGCCATGGTGTAGAGGTTGTCGCCGTCTTCGGTCAGCCCGACGGCGTCGCGGGCCGACCCGGCCAGGCCGGTCACGAACAGGTATTCGTCCGGTGATGGAAACAACGCGGACAGGACTTCGCGGCGGTCCAGAGTAGAGGCGGATTTAGGCATGGGTTTTTTCCTTTTTTATTTTTTAGAACGCCTTGGCGCCGAGAAATTTCTGGCTCAGGATCAACGCCGCCGACTGGCCGCCCTTGCCCGACGCCGACAACGCCGCCGACGCCGCGGGCGTCAGCTCTTGCGGCCTGTCGACGCGAAACGTCTGGACTCCCATGGCGTGCAGGATCGGTTCCACCGCCTGGCCCATGGGATATTGCCACGGGTTCTGTTCCCCAAAATCGCCGCGCATCGACACCATCATCATGATGGGGAAGCTTCCGCCCTTCACCAGCGACAGGAAATTCGGACAGTTGCCGACACCCGACGACTGCATGCACAAGACGCCCCGTTTGCCGACAAGGTCCGCCCCGGCGCAAACGGCGACGCCTTCTTCCTCCGTTGTCAGCAGCACCGGGCGGGTTTCGTTATGGGCGCCGGCCAGTTCGATGAGACGCGCGTTGCCGGCGTCCGGAATATAGGGAAACAGCGTTATCCCGGCCTCCTGGAACAGATTGAACAGCTCCGCAGGCCAGGCATTTTGAACCGGGTTGGTCATAGATTATTTTTCCTTGGTCGATAATGTTCCCGCCCACTTTGGCACCCGTTGATAATAATCAAAACTGCGAAGGGGAAAAGGGTTTCCAAAACCGCCCGGCGGGCTTTAAGCCCTGAGGTTGAAATCCCCGGCGCTCAGGTCGCCGGTGTTGGCCCCGGTCACATCGGCGACCTGGTAGGAATTGTCCGTGGTCATGGCGCTGGCGTCTTCGGTGTAATAGATATCGACGCCGTCCGTTCCCGAGCCCGCGCCGAGAACGACGATGGCCGGGCCGGCGGACCCGCCCGACAGGTCCTGCGCCGCCCCGGACAAGATCGCCGTGGATTCGAAATAGTCGGCGCCGTCGGTCAGTGTGCCGCCCACGCCGAACCCGAAATCCGCGTCCGACAGGCCGAAGGTGTCTGCGTCGAAGGACGAATAATCGGTGATGGTATCGGTGCCCAGCGACGCCGCATGGGCCAGGGCACCGGCGCCGGTGCCGCCTTCGAACACGAACCGGTCCGCCCCGGCGCCGCCGGTCAGGACGTCGGCGCCTTGTCCGCCGATGAGAATATCATCGCCGGCATAGCCGAAAATATTATCACTGCCGGCGGTGCCGGTGAGCGTATCCGCCGCAGACGTGCCGTTAATGCTATTGTCCGCCGTGGCGGTCAGGGCCGCATTGTCGTCGTCCCGTTCGGTCTTCTTGAAATGCGCGCCGG
>JAESSX010000067.1 GCA_016763915.1 Rhodospirillales bacterium | reverse complement strand
GGACCCGGACAAGGCCATGGTGACGACATTGGCGCTGGAAAAAGAGGTCAACACCTTCCTCCGTCTGCACAATCCGTCGGTGATTGCGGCGATTCGCGAAGTATTCCCCGACGTGCCCGAGGATGCGGACCCGAAAGAGGTGTTCGTGAAGCTCAGGATGCTGCGTAACGACTGGTAAGCGCATGGCGACAAAAGACGATTGTTGCGCGGCCGTGACGACCCCGCCCATTGGCGCCTACCGGCGGGTGTTATGGGTCGTGCTGGTTATCAATGTCGCCATGTTCGGCATTGAAATGCTGGCCGGGGTTTGGGGTCGGTCCGTCGCCTTGCAGGCCGATGCGCTGGATTTTCTGGGCGACTCGGCGACCTATGCCATTACCCTGATCGTCATCGGCATGAGTGTGCGATGGCGTTCCGGAGCGGCCATGCTCAAGGGGCTGACCATGACCGGATTCGGGTTTTGGGTGGCGGGCACGACGATTTTTCACCTGCTACAGGGGACGGTGCCGGATTTCACCATCATGGGGTCGATCGGCCTGTTGGCGTTGAGCGCCAATGTGGTATCGGCGGGCTTGTTGTTCCGTTACCGGGACGGCGACAGCAATATGCGCTCGGTGTGGCTGTGCAGCCGCAATGACGCCATCGCCAACATCGCCGTGATCCTTGCGGCCAGCGGCGTCTGGGCGACCGGGGCGGGGTGGCCCGATCTGGCCGTCGCCGCCGTCATCTCCGGGCTGGCCCTCACCAGCGGTATTCAGATCATCCAACAGGCCAGTGGCGAATTGCGGTCAGCTACGGCATAAAAAAAACCCCGTCCGGAGACGGGGTTTTTAAAATCGTATAAGCCGGAAAAGCGGATTACAGGACCTCGTCCAGCCATTGCGACAGCTTGCTTTTGGGCAGCGCGCCGACCTTGGTCGCCGCCACTTCGCCGTCCTTGAACAGGATCAGGGTCGGAATCCCGCGTACGCCGTACTTGGACGGGGTCGAGGGGTTTTCGTCAATATTGATCTTGGCAATGGTAAGCCGGTCGCCCAATTCGCCGGCGAGTTCCTCCAGCGCGGGGGCGATCTGTTTGCACGGTCCGCACCATTCGGCCCAGAAATCAACAAGCACGGGGCCTTTCGATTTCAGGACATCGGCGTCGAAGCTGTCGTCACTGACATGTTTTGGCATGTTTAAATCCTATTAACCTTAAATAACAAATCCCGCGTTCCAAGGCCGCGGATAGGGGGTCGCCACAAGCTTGGCGTTGAGCTTGAATCTAGGCATGGCCCGGCGTTCCGTCAAGGCGTGTGGGCGTCTAAAATTTGGTCGCTTAAAGCCATAACCCGGGGCCCCACCGTCCACAACAGTATCGCCTGAACCGGACGGTCCGGATAAATCCCCCGCAGCAATTCCCGGTACGCCGCCATCTGCCGGAGATAGACCGGCGACACCGCGTCTTCGGTCTCCGGCGGCGGGCGGTTGGTTTTGTAATCGATTATCGTGACGCCACCGTCGGTGACCAACAAGCGGTCAATCTGACCGGTGAGAACGGTGCCGCCGAGCACGCCGGTGACGGGCACTTCGGCCAGGCTTCCGGGTCCGAACAGGCCGCCATGGTCGGGATGGTTCATGACGGCCAGCGTTTCGGCGAGAATACCGCCCTGCGCCTCCGGCGACAGGTCCAGCGACGGGCGTTCGAGAAACACGCGCCCCGCGGCGTCGCGGTCCCCGGGCGGCAGGTCCGGCAGGCTTTGCAATAACCGGTGCACCAGAAGCCCGCGCTGGAAGCGTTTTCCGTCGTCGTCGTCCAGCGGCGACATCACCGGGGGGTCTTCCCCCGACGGCCGCGACGGCGCCAGTGGCCGGGGGGGCTCCGGTTCGCACGGTGGCGGCGAAGACGCCCATTGGGGCAGCGCCTGAAAATGCCGGGTATCCTCTTGCCTGGTTTCCAGGCCGTCCGGATCGGCGGTTTGCGGGGTTTCCACCCGCCAAACGGTGTCCCCGGAATCCAGGCCGATTTCCTCTCCCAAGTCCTGAATGGCGGGCGCCATCAGGTCGTACCAGCAACCCTCGGCGCGGCCCTGCTTGGTCTCCCAGCCGCAGACATACAGCCGGTCCCGGGCGCGGGTCATGGCGACGTACAGCAAGCGGCGGTATTCCTGCTCGATGGCCCGGCGGGCCTCATCGTGCAATTGCGCCGAAAGCTGTTCTTCGCCGTCTTTGGAGGTCCGCCAGAGAACGAAATCGCCTTCGCCGCCGTCGCCATCCTGCCAATGGGTACGGGGATCCAGGGTCTTGGACGGCAGGGTGCAGGTGTCGGGCAGGAACACGATCCCGGCTTCCAGGCCCTTGGCGCCGTGAACGGTCAGCACCCGGACCTCGTTGCGGCCACGCTCCATCTCGCGTTTGACCTGGGTCTCGCCGCGTTCCAGCCAGTACAGAAAGCCTTCCAGCGACTGTTCGTGGTCGCGCTCGAAATCCAGCGCCAGGCTCAGGAATTCATCGATGGGCTCGCCGGCTTCCGAGCCTAAGTGCGCCAGCAGGTCGCGGCGACCGCCATCGACCAGAAGCCGGGAATAGAATTCATAAGGCGGCGTGAAATCGGCCCCGACCAGAAGACCGGACAGGGTTTCCCAGGCCCGGGTGAATTGGGGGTTTTCGTCACGGCGCTCGGACAGGGTTTGCCACAAGGACTTGCGGCGCCCGAAGGCGAGGTCGAAAAGAGCCTCGTCGTCGAATTCGACAAAGGGGCCCTTCAGCACCACCGCCGTGTTCAGGTCATCATCGGGCAACAGGGCGAAGTGACCGGCGCAGAGCAGGTCCATGGCCGCCAGGTGGTCGGTCAGCACCAGGCGGTCGCGCCCGGTGACGGGAACGCCGTGGCGTTTCAGCGCGCGGACCATTTCCTCGGAAAAGGCGCCCCGGCTGCGCACCAGAATCATGATATCGCCGGGCTCGATGGGCCGCCCGGCGGACGCCAACAGGTCCTTGCGTTTGCGCCACCCGCTGATGCGGGCGGCGATTTTTTCGGCCAGCCGCACGGGCGGGCTTTCGGCGCCCCGCTGGTCGAAGGGCGCGTGCCAGGGGCTGGTGTCCGGGGTGTCGTCGGGGTTAAGGGTATCCCACAATTCAACGACGCCGCCCTGGCCCCGGCGGTTGGTATGATGGTGCACGGCCTTGGCGTCCCAGGTCAGCCCGTCGGCGCTCTCGGGCGCTTTGAACACCGCGTCGACGACATTCAGCACCGCCGCGGTGGTGCGGTACGACGCCTCCAGTTCGACCGTCGGCAGCCGGCGGCCGATGGCGGCTTCCTGATCCTGGAAATGCTTACGCATCAACCCGAAACGCACAGGGTCCGCGCCCTGGAAGCTGTAGATGGACTGTTTCTCGTCACCGACGGCGAACACCGTGCGGTGCTGGGAACGGTCGCCTTCGCCGGCCCCGAGACCGGAGAAGAAATCCCCGGCCAGCCGGGAAATAATATTCCATTGGGCGGGGCTGGTGTCCTGGGCTTCATCGACAAGGATGTGGTCGATGCCGCCGTCCAGTTTGTAATGCACCCATGAGGTGCCGCCCTCGGTGGCGAGCAGGTCCTCGGCTTTTTCGATGAGGTCATCGTAATCGAGCAGCGCCCGGGTGGTTTTAATGGCCTCATAGGCGCCGATCAGGGCCGTGCCGACGACCAGAAGGGAATCCGTGGCTTCGACCATGGCGGCGGCCTTAAGACGCCCGAGAGCGGCCATGACGCGGTCCTGTTCGTCGAGCAGCGCGGCCAGGGCTTCGGGATGGGCTTCCTTGGGTTTCTTGGTGATGAGGCTTTTTTCGGCTCTCGGCTCGCCCTTTTGGGTGGCGAAGATGGGGCCGTAGGTTTTTTCCAGG
>JAESSX010000066.1 GCA_016763915.1 Rhodospirillales bacterium | reverse complement strand
GACGGCGCGTTCGAAAACATCTGGGTGCAACCCGCTGCCGGTGACGCCGGAGGCGCGCTCGGCGCGGCGCTGGCGGCCTATCACCTGTACCGGGACCAGCCCCGCACCGTTGCCGGCAAGGACGGCGCGGCCCGCGACGCCATGCAGGGGTCGTACCTCGGGCCTTCGTTCGAACAATCGGACATAGAGGCCCGATTGGCGCAGGCCGGCGCCCGGTTCACGGTTCCGGACGACGATACCCTGATCACGCAAGCCGCCCAGGCCCTGGCCGACGGCAAGGCGGTCGGCTGGTTCCAGGGGCGCATGGAGTTTGGTCCGCGCGCGCTTGGCGGACGGTCCATTCTGGGCGATGCGCGCTCGGCGGATATGCAGAAAACCCTCAACCTCCGGGTCAAGTACCGGGAATCCTTCCGTCCTTTCGCGCCGTCGGTGTTGCGCGATGACGTTGCCGACTGGTTCGATATTGACGCCGACAGCCCCTACATGCTGATGGTCGCCGATGTGAAGGAAGACCGAAAGCGCGCCATGAGCGCCGCCGAACAGGCGCTGTTCGGAATCGAAAAGCTGAACGTGCCGCGATCCGATATCCCCGCCGTCACCCACGTCGATTATTCCGCCCGCATCCAGACCGTGCACGCCGACACCAACCCGCGCTATCACGACCTGATCACGAAATTCAAACAGCTGACCGGCTGCCCGGTCGTGGTCAACACGTCGTTTAACGTCCGCGGCGAACCCATCGTGTGCACCCCCGAAGACGCGTGGCGCTGTTTCATGGGCACCGACATCGAGGTTCTGGTTGTCGGCAATTGTTTTCTGCTAAAAGAGGACCAGGATCCGGCGCTTAAAATTGATTACAAAGACGCTTTTGAACTGGATTGACCCGCCAATGCCCCAGCCTATCGTTCCCGTAATTCTGTCCGGCGGTTCCGGCCAAAGGCTTTGGCCCCTGTCGCGCGAGATGTATCCCAAGCAGTTGATCAACATTCTCTCGGACCGCAGCCTGCTTCAGGAAACGGCGATGCGCCTGGACGGGCCCGGCTTTTCCCCGCCGATGATCGTCTGCAACGAAAGCCACCGTTTCATCGTCGCCGAACAACTGCGCGAGGCCGGCGTCCAGCCCGGCTCCATCGTCCTCGAGCCGTGCCGCCGCAACACCGCCCCGGCGGCCGCCCTGGCGGCGTTGATTCTGCTGCGCGACGATGCCGATGCCATCATGCTGCTGGCGCCGTCGGATCACGCGATCGGCAAGCCCGAGGCTTTCACCACGGCCATTTCCACCGGCCTGAAGGCGGCGACGCAAGGCAAACTGGTGACCTTCGGGGTCGTGGCGGACCATCCGGCGACGGGCTACGGATATATTCGCAAAGGCGCCCCGGTTGACGGCGCCGGGGGATGTTTCGCCATCGACAGCTTCACCGAAAAGCCCGACGCCGCCACGGCGGAACAATACATCACCCAAGGAAACTATTTCTGGAACGGCGGCATTTTCCTGTTTTCCGCAGCCTTCTTTATCCAAACCCTGGAGGCTCTGCGCCCCGACATGGTGGCGGCGTGCCGCAAAGCCGTTGAGGACGCCGCCGCCGACCTGGATTTTTTCCGCCCCGGGAATGATGCGTTCGAAGCCTGCCCGGCGGAGTCCATCGACGTCGCGGTGATGGAGCACACCCGGGACGGGGTCGTCGTGCCGGTCGACATGGACTGGCACGATGTCGGATCGTGGGCGTCCCTGTGGAACATCAGCGACAAGGACGACGACGGGAACGTGCTGGTCGGCGACGTCATCGCCCAGGACGTCCAGGGGTCATACCTCAGAAGCGATGGCCCGCTGCTGACCGCCGTCGGCGTCGAAAACATGGTCATCGTCGCCACCGGGGACGCGGTCCTGGTCGGCGACAAGGGGGCCAGTGAAGAGATCCGGTCCCTGGTCGAGTGCCTGAAGGAAAAAGGGCGGCCTGAATATTCCTCCCATCCCAGGGTCTACCGTCCCTGGGGCTGGTTCCAGACCCTCGATCGGGGCGAGCGCCATCAGGTCAAACACCTGATGGTGAAACCGGGCCAGCAGATTTCCCTGCAATCGCACAAGCACCGCGCCGAACACTGGACCGTGGTCGCCGGGACGGCCCGGGTCACCCGTGACGACGAAACCATCACGCTCGAGGCCGACCAGTCCACCTATATCCCGCTCGGCGCCAAACACCGGCTCGAAAATCCAGGCCCGGAGCCGCTGAGCGTGATCGAGGTTCAGTCGGGAAGCTATCTGGGCGAAGACGATATCGTCCGTTTCGACGACATTTACGGGCGCGACTAGCGGCCTATATCAGCTAAATTTCCAACCGCTGGAGGTCCGCGCCAAGCGCCACATCCCGCCACATGCCCTTCAGGTCGACGATCAACCCTCCCGGTTTGACCAGCGCCGCCAGGGCATCGCCGTCAAAGGCGGCGTATTCGTCGTGCGAAACGGCGCCGACGACACAGTCATAAGCCTGGTCTTTGGGAAGTTGCGCCAGCAACGCCAATCCGAAAAAGCGCTCGGCCTCTCCGTCGACGACCAGGGCGTCGTGCACGTCCACCGTATGGCCCTGCGCCGCCAGGGTGTTGATCAGATCGACCACCTTGGTGTTGCGAAGATCGGGCACGTTTTCCTTGAACGTCATGCCCAACACAAGCACCCGGCCCGGATTGGCGTCCTCGAGGAGGCCGCGCAACCGGTCGTGGATGCGCCCGGCCATGAAGGCGGCCATGCTGTCGTTGATTTTCCGTCCGGCCAGGATGATTTCGGGGTGATGCCCGACCTGTTCCGACAGATGGGCCAGATAGTACGGATCGACGCCGATGCAATGGCCGCCGACCAGACCCGGCTCGAAGGGCAGGAAATTCCATTTCGATTTCGCCGCCGCCAGAACGTCATGGGTGTTCAGACCGAGGCGGGAAAAGATTATCGAGATTTCGTTGATGAAGGCGATGTTGATATCGCGCTGGGCGTTTTCGATGACCTTGGCGGCCTCCGCCGTTTTGATGTCCCGGGCTTTGAACACGCCGCCTTCTGTAATGGCCCCGTACAGTTCCGAAAGTGCTGCGGTCGTCTCCGGCGTCTGGCCGGCCACCACCTTGGTGATTTTGTCGATGGTGTGTTCCCGGTCGCCGGGGTTGATGCGTTCCGGCGAATAGCCGAGGAAAAAATCCCGGCCTGAAACCAAACCGGAAGCGGATTCCAGTTCCGGCCCGCAGACGTCTTCGGTGACGCCCGGATAAACGGTGCTTTCCAGCACACCACCGCGCCCTTTTTCATCGCCCGGCCGACGATCCGGCAGGCCGACAGGACATGGCTCAGGTCGGGGCGGTTGTCGGCGTCCACCGGCGT
This sequence comes from Rhodospirillales bacterium, assembly GCA_016763915.1. The sequence continues at coordinate 3,875 of JAESSX010000066.1, read as the reverse complement.
CGGAACGGTGATGATGAAATAATCCGCGCCGTCGATAACGGCGGCATCGGCGGAGATTTCAAGAGAGGTCTGTTCCAGGTAGTCCGTTTCCACTTCGCCGGTACGGTCGACACCGTTTTTCAGTTCCTCGACCCGAACGTTCGAGTTGTCGAAACCGGCCACGGAATAATGCCGCGACAGCGCCAACGCCAGCGGCAGGCCGACGTATCCCAACCCGATGATGGCAACAGAAGGAGAAAACACGATCCCGTCCCCCGATAAACTAAGGTGGGACCACTAGCCTTCGACCCGGAAATTGTCAACCAGAGTCGTCTTCGTTCTAGGCCCAGAGCGTAACTTTGCACAGAGTTATTTCGACTGCGTGGCGGCTTTTTAATTCCTTCAATCGCCACATGCAATAAAACAAAAGCTTTTGTTTTATTTGAGTTCTTGACGTTCATATAGTGAACGGGGTAGTGTTCGTTTTGTGAACGCTCGACTGGAATCACGCTCGGCGCAAGAACCGGGATAAGGCGGTCGGGCAAAAGCGGCTTGAGGGATTTAAAAGTTTTTGCGGCCACTTAAAGCAGGTGCTTCTTGGCAAAAACCAATACCACTTCACCCGACCTGGACAACGAGGCCAAGATTACGCTCGGCCTGTTGAAAATGGTCGATGACAACGCCGCGACGTCGCAACGGTCCATGGCCAGTGACCTGGGCATCGCGCTGGGGCTGGCCAACGCGTATCTGAAACGGTGCGTCAAAAAAGGCCTGATCAAAGTCAGCCAGGCGCCGGCCAACCGCTATGCCTATTACCTCACGCCCAAGGGTTTTTCCGAAAAAAGCCGGCTGACGGCGGAATACCTGAAGCAATCCTTCAACCTGTTCCGCCATGTGCGGACCGAAGGCGCCGAATTGCTGGGCCAGTGTCAGGCCCGGGGATGGAACCGGGTCGCCCTTTACGGCCTCAGCGATCTGTCCGAGATCATGACCCTGTCGGTCCGGGATTACGATGTGGAGCTGGTCTGCGTCATCGACCGGGACGCCGAGGTCGCCGAATTTGCCGGCCTTCCGGTGTTCACGGATATGCCCGCGCCGCAAGATGTCGATGCCAAAATCATTTGCGACATCGCCAAGCCCCAGGCGGCCTATGACGATGCCTGCGCCGGTTTCCCGCCGGACCGGGTGTTGGCGCCCGGGATTCTTCATATTTCGAAAAACGGCGGCAACGGTGGCCGCAAACCAGGGGCCGGGTCATGACATACTGGTGCGCCGTGCAAACCCACGTCCGCTCCGAAGACAAGGCGGCCTTTCACCTGAAGCGCCAGGGGTTTGAAGTGTTCCTGCCCAAACACCTGAAGCGCCGCAAGCATGCCCGGCGCATCGACTGGGTGGCGGCGCCGTTGTTCCCGCGTTATCTGTTTGTTTCCATCGACCCCGAGTTGACCCAGTGGTCGTCGATCCGCTCCACCATCGGGGTCGGCGACCTGGTCCGCTTCGGAAACCGCCCGGCCGCCGTGCCGATGGGCATCATTTCCGAGATCATGGCCCGCCAGGACGAAAAGGGACTTGTCCGGGCCCACATCGGCTGCCCCTTCAAGGCGGGCGACCGGGTCAAAATTGCCGAAGGCCCCCTGAGCGACCTGGAGGGTCTGTTTGATTGCGCCACCGACGAAGAACGCATCATCGTTCTGCTCAACCTGATGGGCCGGGAAGTCAAGGTGCGCGTTCCTCTGGAAACGGTTTACGCCTGCGCCTAGAAATTCAAGCGCAAGTATTAACCCGTTTCTGTTATCGATGTGATTCCCAGCCGGGCGAAGCTTTTCACCCGGACTGCGGTAGCGTGGAAAAATCCTTCTGTATTCTGCATCAATCTTCGTAGAAACAAATCCTTACAACGTAAGCGGCACCATAAAATGACAAAACAACCTGTTCAATCCGATTTTTTAAACCCATCCCCTGATCTCAACGGCGCCTCCGTCCTGATAACCGGGGGCACGGGATCTCTTGGAAAAAGTTTAGCCAAGGTCCTTCTGGGGCGATTCAAGCTCCGGCGATTGGTCATTTTTTCCCGTGACGAGCTCAAACAAAGTGAAATGGCGTCGGAGTTGTCGATTAATAGCAACCCCGATCCCCGCTTTTTTATTGGCGACGTACGGGACCGCGATCGGCTTGAAATGGCGATGCGCGACATTGATATCGTTATCCATGCCGCGGCCCCCAAGCAGGTTCCCACGGCCGAGTACAACCCCTTTGAATGCATCAACACAAACATCCTAGGCGCTGAAAATGTTGTGCAATCCGCCATTCGCTGCGGGGTGGGCAGGGTCATCGCACTTTCCACGGACAAAGCCGCAAACCCGATAAACCTTTACGGAGCGAGCAAGCTGGCATCGGACAAGATTTTCGTCGCCGCCAATAATCTCAGTGGCGAAAACGGAACCCGTTTTGCCAACGTACGGTACGGCAACGTCATCGGGTCACGCGGTAGTGTGATGCCTTTCTTCCAGAAGCTTATTGCCGATAATGCCAAAAGCCTTCCCATTACCGACCCTCGCATGACCCGGTTCTGGATTACCCTTGAGCAGGGAATAAATTTCATCCTTTCAAGCCTGGCCATGATGAAAGGAGGGGAGATTTTTGTCCCGAAAATACCAAGCATGAAAATTTCCGACATGGCGGAGGCCATTGCCCCGGGCATTCCACATCACACGGTCGGAATCCGGCCCGGCGAAAAACTTCACGAAATCATGATTACATTTGACGACGCACGTTCCACGTTTGAACTGGATGATCGTTACATCATTGCCCCCCAATTTCATTTCTGGAGCGATGAGGATTACGCCGTCAAGGGCGCGCGGATGGTCGATGAAGGTTTCTCCTATGCCAGCGATACCAATAACGAATGGCTTGATGGAGAAACCCTGCGCAGCATGGTATCGGAATAGCCTTCAGTGCCGCCATCCCCCGACAATCGACCTTTCCTGCCTTATGCCCGTCAATGCATTGAGGATGACGACATTGACGCAGTCGTAAAGGTTCTTAAAAGCACGCACCTGACGGCGGGCCCGGTCACCGAATCCTTTGAAGCCGCATTGGCCGAGAAAACAGGCGCCGCCCATGTGATCAGTTGCTCCAGTGGAACGGCGGCGCTTCATTTATCGGCTCTTGCCCTCGGCCTCGGCCCCGGAGATACCGTGATCGTGCCAACGATCACCTTCCTGGCCACAGCCAATGCGGCCCAATACGTCGGCGCGGACGTCGTTTTCGCGGACGTTGATCCTGACACCGGTCTCATGGGACCAGACGATTTTCTGGATGCTCTTGAAAGATCCGGAAACAAGGCCAAAGCCGTCTTTCCCGTTCATCTGGCAGGACAGAGTCCCGATATCGAGACGATCGGCAACATCGCAAGGGAGAATGGTCTGGCCGTGGTCGAAGACGCCTGTCACGCCCTTGGCACCACATACACAAGTGAACCCAACGGCTTGAATGCGCAAGACAGGACCGGAAGTTGCCGCCACGGCGACATGGCTGTTTTTTCCTTCCACCCGGCGAAGACCGTCGCCATGGGCGAAGGGGGCGCCATTACCACCAACGATGCGGAGTTGGCGGACCGTCTTCGTCTGCTGCGCAATCACGGCATGACCAGGAATACCAGCGATTTCAAAAACAACGATATGTCATTCGACGGAACCGGGCAGGCCAATCCTTGGTACTATGAAATGGCTCGCCCGGGATTCAACTATCGAGCCAGCGAAATTCATTGTTCCCTGGGGCTAAGCCAACTGGGAAAGCTTGATCGGTTTGTCGAACGGCGCCGCGAACTGGTCGCTTGCTACGATGACCGGCTGGCCCCGCTTTCACCCTTGGTGCGCCCTATCCATAAGGTGCCG
>JAESSX010000065.1 GCA_016763915.1 Rhodospirillales bacterium | reverse complement strand
CGCCGCCGCCTCGGCCAGGGATTCGCCGCGTGTGAACACCCCCCAATACGGCCTCCTCGCCTTCCATTGTTTCCCGGTAGACCTTCACCCAGCCGCCGAGCACGATGTAAAAACAGTCCGCCGGCTCGTCGCGCATAAACAACACCTTGCCCTTCGGGTATTCCCGGGGGAACGACTGGCCGAGCAGCGTCCCCAGCGCGTCGTCCGACATGTTTTCGAACAACGGAATTTGGCGAATGATCGAAAGGTCGTCGTCTTGCAGCATCAACGGGCTCCTGAGTAGCGGGGGAATGGCGCTCCCTCAGTATACATATTCCCGGAACCCAATCGCCAGACCCTTACCGTCAATCGTCGTCCCTGTCTTAATCCTTCCGGCAATGTATGGGCGACGCCCTTGCGGCATTCGGCACAGGTCTTTTAAACCTTGACCAAAATCAACTATTTCCCCCCATCCCACCGGTTTCAGCGGGACTGGGCGCACAACTTTCTTTCGGGACGGCGATGGTTTCTGCTACCATTAATATGGCACCGGCCCGCCCGCGACCGACTTGGGAATTTTACAAAACTTTACAAACTAAAAGATTTGCCACCGGGTCGGCTGCCTATACTTCCAAGGATGGCTGCACGCAAAAATACAGATAAACCGGGAGGCAACGCTGAACAGGGATTCTGGCATCATGACCCGGCTGCGGTTTGTGCTGCGGTCCCTGCTGCAGGCCTGGCGTGATCCGATTGCGACGCCCAGTGGGTCCGCCTTGGGGGAGGCCGGCCTCAGTGACGAACGGTTGCACGCCGCCGACGACAGCCTGCAGGAAGGCTTCGCCCATGTCGACGCCGACATCACCGAACTGAAACAGACCCGGGACGCCTTGCGCAGAAGCGAGTTCATGTTCCACACCGGGCACAATCATTCGCCGGCAATGCTTCACATCAAGGACGGGGAGGGCCGCCGTATCCGGGTCTACAAGGAAGCCGAGAAGCTGTCAGGCGTTAACGACGGGGACAGTCGGGGCAAGACGTCTTATGACCAGAACGGCCTTAACGGCGCCGGCTTCATCGGCACCGATATCACCGATATCACCGAGCGCGAAAAAGCGGCCGCCATGGTCAAATTCCAGGTCGCGTTTGCCGAACAAAACCCCGATCCGGTGTTGCGTCTGGAGCGGGACGGAACCATCGCCTACGCCAACCCCTCAAGCGCCCCGCTGCTCCGCTTCTGGGGCTGCCGGGCCGGCGACAAGACGCCTCGGGAAATTCTCGACACGGCCATGAGAGCCCTCGACCGCGAGATCATCCAGCAGGCGGAATTCGATACCGGTGAAGCCGTTTATGCGCTGACCTTCTCCCCGGTGATGGAAACCCATCAGGTCAACATCTGCGGAATGGACATCACCGACCGCTACCGGGCCGAAGCAGCGTTGCGGGCCAGCGATGAACGCTTCCACGCGGTGATCAACAGCACGCCCAACGCCATCTCAATCAAGGACCTCAAGGGCCGTTGCCTGATCGCCAACAAGAACTTCCACGACTGGTTCGGCACCGACGGCGAAGTCCTGCACGGAACGGAGCCGCCGGACAGGATAGACTCGGAAAACCGGGTCCGGGTTCTCGCCCACGACCGCATGGTCGCCGAAACCGGTGAAGACATCAATGAAGAACGCAGATTGCTCTATGCGGACGGCGTCACGCGCGATGTTTATGTGCAGAAATTTCCGGTCCGGGACGCCGACGGCGACATCGTCGCCATCGGCACGGTGGTCAACGACACCACCGAACGCAGGAAGGCGGAACGGGCCAGCCGCCGCCTGATACACGCCATCGAAGGGCTGTCGGAAACCTTCGCGCTGTACGATGCCGACGACCGCCTTGTCATGTGCAACAAGGAATACCTCGCCTTCAACGCCCGGATTCCCGAGGCCACCCTGCCCGGCGTCCTGTTCGAGGATCACATCCGCGCTTTGGTCGACAAGGGCCTGATCCAGGAGGCCATCGGGCGGGAGGAAGAATGGGTTGAAACCCGCCTGCACCGGTTCCACAACCCCGGCGAACCATTTGAAATGGTTTACAAAAAAAACCAAATCCTCCTCGTCAACGATCAGCGCATGAGCGACGGATCGACGGCGATCATCGGCTCCGACATCTCCCCGTACAAAGAGGCGGAAGCCGAGAATACCCGGCTGGGCCGGATCATCGACCGCTCCCTCAACGAAATTTTCACCTTCGAGGCCGGCTCCTTTCGTTTCACGCAGGTCAACCAGGGCGCACTGAACAACCTCGGCTACAGCCTGGCCGAAATGCAGGCCATGACCCCCATCGACATCAAGCCCGATTTTACGCGTGAGACATTTGAATCCCTTGTCCGGCCGCTGCGCGACGGGACCAGGGACCGGGTGGTTTTCGAAACCGTGCACGAACGCAAGGACGGCACCACCTATGACACCGAAATTCACCTGCAAATGATGCAGGCGGAAGACCCCGCGGTCTTCGTCACCATCGTCCAGGACATCACCGAACGCAAACGCGCCGAAGCCAGCCGCCGGGCCAGCGAATATACCGTCCGCGACATCATCAACAACCTGAACGCCGGTATCATCACCATCAACGAGCAAGGCATCATCGAAACCTTCAACCCGGGGGCGGAAAAAATCTTCGGCTACGCCAAGGCCGAGATCATCGGCCGGAACGTGTCCATCCTGATGCCCCGGTCCGACCGGGGCAATCATAGCCGGTATTTGCAAAACTACTTTCGCACCGGGCACGCAAAAATCATTGGCCGCGGCCGGGAACTTGACGCGCTGCGCAAAGACGGCACCGAATTCCCCATTTTTCTTTCCCTCGCCGAAATGACGGCGACCAAATGGCGTCTGGAAGAACGCCGCCGGAACCCGCGCCACCGGTTTATCGGCACGATCCAGGATCTGACCGAAAAGAAACAGATCGAAATGGCGTTGCGCCGGTCGCATAAAATGGAAGCCGTCGGCCAACTGTCGGGCGGCCTGGCCCATGATCTCAACAACCTTCTCAGCATCGTCATCGGCAACCTGGATTTCCTGACCCGCCTGACCCAGGACGACCCGAAACTGCTTGAGCCCGTCCTGTCGGCGCTCAACGCGGCGCTCAGGGGCGGCCGGCTGACGGAACGGATGCTGGGCTTCTCGCAGCAATCCCAGGCCGCGGTCAAACCCACCGACGTCAACAAGGTGCTCGACGGCATGGGCGACATTATCGCCAAGTCCCTGACCGCCCAGGTCACAATCAATGTCGAATTGACGGATGATCTGTGGCTCAGCGACATCGACCCCGGGGAGCTGGAAGACGCGCTCCTCAACCTGTCGCTCAACGCCGGCGACGCCATGCCCCAGGGCGGCACATTCACCATCAAAACCGGAAACATCTCCCTGGATGAAGACTATGCCCGTCTCAACCCGGATGTGAAACCGGGGGATTATGTCAAGATTTCAACCTCCGATACCGGTACCGGCATCGCCGCCGACATCGTCGAGAAAATTTTTGACCCCTTCTTCACCACCAAGGACGTGGGCAAGGGTACGGGGCTTGGATTGAGCATGGTTTACGGGTTTGCGCAACGCTCCAAGGGGCACCTGGACGTGACATCCGAACCGGGCCATGGCGCCACGTTCCATCTGTACCTGCCGAGAACCCGGGCGCAGGCGCACACGCAACCCGTTGGCGCGGCGGCCGGCGAGGTTCCGGGCGGCACCGAATCGATTCTTGTGGTCGATGACGAAAAGGAGCTCGCCGCCATGACGCGGATAAACCTGGAAAACCTGGGCTATACGGTTTTCGTCGCCCACGACGCCGACGAGGCGCTCGATTGCCTCAGGAACGGGAGCGCCATCGACCTTCTGTTCACCGATGTGGTCATGCCGGGCGAACGCAACGGCTATGACCTGGCCAGGGAGGCCGCCGACCTCGACCCCGGTCTCAAGGTGCTGATGACCTCGGGCTTCAGCCGCAAGCCGGATGGCGATGAAAAACTGATCAAGCTGTTTAAAGACAGGGTCCGCAAACCTTACCAGCACAAAATCCTGGCCGAAAAAATCCGCCGGACCCTGGACGTGACGGAGTGAAGGAGGCTTGCTCCGTCCTTCCAACGGCCCGCCAAAGGCGGCCTATTCGGTTTTCGCCATAAACAGATAGCCGGCGTTGCGAACGGTTTTGATGATCGTCGGTTTCTTGGGCTCATCGTTCAGCTTGCGGCGGATCTTGCCGATCAGAACATCGATGCTGCGGTCATAGGGTTCCCAGTTGCGCGCGGCGACCAGGTCGAGAATCTGTTCCCGGGCCAGCACCCGGCCGGGGTTTTGGGCCAGGGCCGCGAGAACATGAAATTCGTAGGCCGTCAGCGAAACGATCTCGTTGTCCGCCGACATAACGTACTGGCCTTCCAGATCAAGGGTCCAGCCGTTGAACCGGATGGCCTTGATTTCGGTTTCAGCCTCCGATGAGGACGTCATCACACGGCGGCGAAGCACGGTTTTTACGCGCGCCGTCAATTCGCGCTGGAAGAACGGCTTGGTAACGTAATCATCGGCGCCGATTTCCAGCCCGATCACCTTGTCGATGGGCTCATCCTTGCCGGTCAGCATGATGATCGGGATATCCCCGGTTTTGCGGATTTCACGGGCCAGGGTGAGGCCGTCTTCCCCGGGCAGAATCAGATCCAAAAGCACAAGGTCGATCCGGGTGCCGGCCAGAACCCGGCGCATTTCATCGCCGCCGTCGGCCTCGACGACGTCGTACCCCTCGTAATCGAAGATACGTTTTATCGTCGCCCGGATTTCCGCATCATCGTCGACAATCAGAAGGGTCCCGAGGGTGCTCAATGGAGAAACAATCCCTTTCCGGTGAAAGTCAATTATCCTGATAGTCTCATGGTGCGGGGCTAGGGGGAGGCCTGTCAATACGCCTCGGCATCCTGTTCGGCGACAATTACAAAACTTTACAAAATTGGTTACGGGCGTGTGGAAAAAGGCCCCTTTAGCTCTGCCATAATGGTCCCGTCCTAACCGACACCGTCTTGACTGGGCTACTGGGCGTTTCCTATCCCCCTTAATTCCCAAAGTGCCCTTTCCCGGTCAAGGCGTTCGACCGAAAAAAAACAGAGACTGTTTAAAACAAACGTCCTAAATCTCACCGATCCGGAATCCAAGGCCCTCGGGAGGGGCTCCAAGAACGCCAACGGCGCCGCTACGCGAAAACCAGCGGCGCCGTTTTTCGTTGACCCGGCGGGACGGGCCCTGTTATCCGGCCCGGATTTCGTCCAGGAACCTGTCCACCTCGACTTTGAGGGTCGTGGACTGCATTGACAATTCGCCGGCGGCCGTCGCCGTCTGGCTGGCCAGGTTCTTGACCTCCGACGCCACGACCGCGAAGCCCTTGCCGGCGTCGCCGGCCCGGGCCGCTTCCACGCCGGCGTTCAGGGCCAGCAGGTTGGTCTGGAAGGCGATCTCGTCGATCACGCCGATGATATTGCTGATCTCGTTGGCGGATTTGGCGAT
>JAESSX010000064.1 GCA_016763915.1 Rhodospirillales bacterium | reverse complement strand
TGTCATGGGCGATGGCTAACGCTTTTTCATAACTTGCGATGGCGTCTTCCAGTTCCACCAGATTGGTCAATACAACGCCTAGATTGTTGTGGGCTTTGATCAGGCAGGGGTCGATCGAGAGTGCCTTTTGGTAACGGCTGACGGCTTCTTCCAGCTTTCCCCGTTCCTTGAGTATGGTTCCGATGTTGTTGTGCGCCAGGGCTAGGTCAGGATTTACGGCAATGGCTTTTTCATAGCTGGCCGTGGCCTCGTCGTCGCGTCCCATAGTTTGCAGCGTGGCGCCTAAATTACATAGCGCCCCGGCGAAACCGGGATTTACGGCAAGGGCCTTCTGGTGGCTCGCCACCGATTCTTCCAGGTCCCCCTTGTCCATTAAGGCGAGCCCTAAGTTGGTGTGGGCTCCGGCGAAATCGGGGGTGATGGCGATGGCGTTCCGGAAACAGCGGATGGCGTCGGATAAACGCCCCTGTTCGGAAAGCGCATTTCCCAGATTGTAGTGCGCCTCGGCAGAATTCGGATCGATGGCGATCGCCTTGCGGAAACCGGCGGCGGCCTCTTCCAGCCTGCCCTTTTGTTTCAGAATGTTGCCGATGTTGAAATGGGGCTCGAACAAATCAGGGTTTATCCGCAGCGCTTCGCCGTAACTGGTCAGGGCATCGTCCGGCCGCTCAAGTTCCAGCAAGGCGTTTCCCAGGTGAATGTGCGCCTCGATGTAATTCGGGCTAAGGGAAAGAGCCTTTCGATAGCTTGCGATCGCTTGTTCCGGTTGGCCGAGTTCCCTGAGAGCGTTGCCGAGATTGCTGTGCACCTCGGCTAAATCCGGATTGAGGGCGAGGGCTTTCCGGTAACTGACGACGGCGTCCTCAAGCCGTCCCAATTCCCTGAGCGTGACGCCCAGGTTGCCGTGAGCCACTGGAAAGTCAGGGTTGATGGAGATGCTCTTGTTGAAACTGGCGGCGGCCTCCCCAAGTCGGCCGAGATCCTTTAGCGCATTCCCCAGGTTCGAGTGATAGGCGGCCTCATTGGGGTTGGCCTTGATGGCCTTGGAAATCAATCGAACGGCATTTTCGTTATTTTGGGTTTGGCGGGCAATAAGCCCCAGCAAATGATTGGCGTCGGCATGGTCGGGGTCGACATCCAAAATCTTCTTATAAGCATCCGCCGCTTCGCTAAACCGGCCGGCCTGATGCGCCTGCAGCCCTGCTTGAATGGCTGCGTTGAAATCCTTTTCCGGGCTGTCGTCAGGCGGTTGTCGGGGGGGCTGTTCGAGGTCTGCGTTGTTCTCGGTTTTTTTTGTCCTACTCATTGGGGGGAGGCCCGTTCAAGAACATTTGATGTAAGCCGAATCTCCATGATGCAAAGCTAAGGCCTATGGCACAGGATTCCTATGGATAAATAGCATGCGGTTGGGCCCCGGGACAGTCTATTAGGGCAAAACCTTCGGCCGAACGTCGGCTCTTCCGCTGCTGTTGTTGCTGATTGCGGGATATCGCTTATTTGTCCGCCAGGTCCCTGAATTGCCCGGCCATGGCGGCGAAGGCGGCGTCCCAGGGCTCGCCCAGGTCGCGTTCGAAGGAGGTTACGTCTGGGCCTCGTGCCGATAACAGGGAATTATGCCAAGGACTTTGCCGCCAGGCGGCCAGCCATGTCCGCGTGCCGACCCCTGCCGCCAGCGGAGCCGCCAGGGTGGATACGGAAATCACCAGATCCAGCGCTTTGGCGAGGGCCGCCAGATTGTCGAGATCATCGAAAATGTCCAGGTCGTCGAAGCTGTGCACGTCGATGCCGAAGGTCTCGCGCGCGTAGTCGAGATCGTCCCGGCAATCGCCGAATTGCATGTTGATGAATTGAGCCGGTTGCCGGAACAGAGGCGCCCAGTCGTCCATGCGGGTGTAATTGGGGGCGCGCTCGGGCGAAACAACCCCGCTGGTCCAGCTGATGCCGACATAAGGTCCCGGCCCCAGGCCGGCCAACCGCTGCTTCCAGAAGTCGACCCGTTCCGGATCAGGGGTCAGGTAGGCGTTAACGGGCAGGGCAGGGGTCGGCTGAAGGGAACGGAACAGGCTGCCCATGGGGAGATGAAAATCGAAATTTTCCGTGCCGGCGTCTTCGTGCCCTATGTCCTGCGGCCCATGGTCGGCCCGCAACACGGCGTCCGGAAAAGACCGGGCGAACAGGGGCAGCAGTTTCGGGTAGACCTGTATGATGCAACGCCCGGCCCGCGAAACAATCTCTTCCAGGCGCGATGCCCAGATGATCATGTCCCCGGGGCCCTGTTCGGGCCACAAAAGCAGGGTTTTGCCCTTCAGGTCCGTGGCGCCGTCCCACATGGGTTCGGCGAAGTCGCGCATGGTGAAGGTGAAGGACGGGGCCTGCCAGCGCCATTCGACTTCGTCGAGGCCTTCCTTTTCCTGCCCGGTGGCGAGCAGCGTATAGCCGAGGTTGTGATGGGCATCGCCGTGATTGGGCTGGATTTTGACGGCCCGGCGATAGCTGTCGATGGCCTCTTCCGGCCGCCCCAGCCAGCGCAGGCAGACGCCCCGGTTGTTCAGGGCATCGACGTATTCGGGGTCGACGGCGATGGCCTTTTCAAAATGCGTCAAGGCCTCCTGATGGCGCAGCAACTTCAGAAAAACCGCGCCCAGGTTGCTGTGCGCATCGGCGTAATCGGGTTTGACGGCGATGGAATGGGATATCAGGTCGACGGCCTGGTCGTATTCCCCGGCGGCCAGGGCGATGGTTCCGAGCAGGCACAACGCGTAAGGATAATCCGGTTTGACCGCCAGAATTCGCCGGTAGATTTCCTCGGCTTCGAATAGACGCCCGGCGCGGTGGTGTTCAACGGCCTCGTTGAGTTGCACATCGAGCGCGACCGTACTTTGGCCCAAAACGCCGGGTGTGGCCTTATCGCCGTTGCTTTCCGGGGCGCGGTTCATGGAAGGGACTGCCTGCGTCTGATGACCCTGGGTGGTGCCAAGACCATAGGCATGACTTCCCCTGAAAGCCACGGCCTATTTGTTTTTCCCTGTCCGGCGGGGCGACCGGACCGTGCCCACGGGAAGCTATTGCCGGCCCCATGATTGATCGGGGCCTGATAACAAATCGCAAATAAATCGTTGACTCTTGTAAAGCCGATGGATATTCTTGCTAAATCTGGCACCCCGTCTTTGTCTGAGAATAGACCATTGGGTGTGTCAACCCAGCCAAGAATTGGCTGAGCCTAGAAAATGGCGTAGCGACGACCAGAAGGAAGGATGGGAAGTATTCTCATGTCTTTACGTGTCGAACAGTTTGGTTTGTGCCCTTTGGGTTCCGGTGCCGTGAGGCTTTGGAGCACACGGGGTTTTTCGCGTTTTCCTATTGGTTTTTCGCTTGCGTCATTAAATATTTCCTTCGCGCGTTGTGGGGGAGGTGTGGAAGCCGCTTGAGCCGTAGTGGTGAAAGCCGTTTCGCGGCGGGTAGAATCCCGCTGAAACCTTAGAAAAGGAACAGACTATGTCTAGTATTACACTTTCAGCAAGTATTCGTCAGAACCTCTTGTCTCTGCAGAACACCACGAGACTTCTGGATTTAACCGCGAACCGACTGTCGACCGGTAAACGGGTTAACTCCGCTCTCGATAATCCGGGTTCGTTCTTTACCGCCCGGAGCCTGACCAACCGCGCCAGCGACCTCAATGCCCGTAAGGACAGCATCGGTCAGGCGATCTCGCTTCTGCAAGCGACGGACAAATCCATTACGTCCCTCACCAGCCTGGTTGAGCAAGCCAAGGCGAAAGCCCAGCAGGCCGACGAAGCGGCCACGGGCGGTGTGGAAGCGATTTCAACGGAAAAAGCCACAACCATTGTCGGCATCACCACGTACTCCACAAATTTTACGGCGTCGC
>JAESSX010000063.1 GCA_016763915.1 Rhodospirillales bacterium | reverse complement strand
GGCGGCGAGCCGGTGTTATATGACTTTTTCTCGCAAACGCCGAAACGCCGGAATCCGGGCGGAGAGCTCGACTTTCACCCCATCACCGCCGATTTCGGGTCGGTGACCCAGGAATTTCACATCGGCATGGCGTCGATCGCGACGCCGGGAACGTGCAAGGGGCTGTTTCAGGTTCATCGCGACCTTTGCACCATGCCCATGGGGCGCCTGGCCGAGCCGGCCCTGGCCCTGGCGCGCAAGGGCTTCACCGTCAACCGCCTGCAGGCCTATCTGTTTCAGGTGGTCGGCCCCATTTACATGCATTCCGACGCCAGCCGCGCCATTTTCGCCAGTTCGGCAAATCCCGGCGAAACCATGGGCGAGGGCGAAACCATGACCAACCCGGATTTCGCCGATACCCTCGACGCCCTGACGCGCGAAGGCGAAGACCTGTTCTACCGGGGCGAAATCGCCGCCGCCATCAACCGCGATTGCCGCACCGGCGGCGGGTTGCTGGGGCTCGACGATTTTGAATCCTACCGCGTCGCGAAACGCCGGCCCCTGGTCTTCGATTACCGGGGCGCCAGGCTTTATACCAATCCGGCTCCGTCGACCGGCGGCCTGCTCATCGCCTTTGCGCTGGAACTGTTAAAAGACCTCGACGTTGGGGACTCCAGGTTCGGCTCGGCCGCCCATCTGGAAACCCTGGTGGCGGTGATGGACCTGACCAACCGGGCCAGGGTCGAAAGCGGCCTGCGCGAAGGCGTCAGCGAGGGCGCCGTCGAAACCCTGCTCAATGCGGACTTCCTGGCCGACTACAAGGCGCGGGTCCTGGGCCGCCCGAGGGCCGAGCGGGGCACCACCCATATCTCCATCATCGACGCCGCCGGCAACGCGGCGTCCCTGACCCTGTCCAACGGCGAAGGCGCCGGCTATATCGCGCCCGGCACCGGGATCATGCTCAACAACATGCTGGGCGAGGAAGACATCAATCCCGCCGGGTTTCATCAGGGCGAGGCGGACACCCGGCTGTCTTCGATGATGGCGCCGACGCTGGCGTTTGAAGGGGAACGGGCCTTGATGGCCCTGGGGTCGGGCGGTTCGAACCGGATTCGCACGGCTATCCTGCAGGTGCTGGTCAATCTTCTGGATTTCTCGATGTCCGTGGAGGACGCGGTCGCGGCGCCGCGCCTGCATTTCGAAGGCGGCATGCTGAATTATGAAACCGGTTTTGCCGACGGGGATATCGCGCGCCTGGTCCGGGAACGCCCTGACCACAAACGCTGGGACGAGCGCAATTTGTTTTTCGGCGGAGTGCATGTGGCCCGCTACGACAGGACCGGCAACGGTTTCACCGGCGCCGGGGATCCGCGCCGCGGCGGCGCCACCCGGATTATTTGATGGCGCCGTTAAAACTTATCCGGGCGCATCGCCTTGTACTCGCCTTTGGCGGCAAAACTCTCTAACATTGGAGCCGAATAAAAAAACGATGAAAACTTCAAGTATTCAGGGGACGGGGAACTGATTGTGTCTGATCAGGAATTGAAAAACCTTTCCGGTATCGAACTGTTGGTGGACCTGAACCCCGGCGATCTGAAAAAAATCGAAGAGGCCAGCAGTTTCAGGCGCTATGCCTCCCACGAACAGATCATCGACCGGCAAAGCGAAACCACGGACGTTTTCTTTGTCGTCAGCGGCGCCGTCCGCGTCGTGAACTATTCTCTGTCCGGGCGCGAAATCGCCCTGGACGATATGACGGCGGGGGGCTATTTCGGCGAATTGGCCGCCCTGGACGGCGAACCCCGTTCGGCCAGCGTCATGGCCCTGACCGACTGTCTGATTGCGGCGTTGCCCCAGGAACGGTTTCTGCCGCTTCTGGAAAAACATCCTTCCATTGCGCTTAAGGTCATGAAAGTCCTGGCGCGGGTCGTGCGAACCTCAACCGACCGCATCATGGACCTGAGCACCCTGGCCGCCAACAACAGGGTCCAGGCGGACCTGTTACGTCTGGCCAAGGGGCACTTAGGCGATGACAACACGGCGGAAATATCGCCGATTCCCGTGCACAGCGATATTGCCAGCCGGGCCTCGACAACCCGCGAAACCGTCGCCCGCGTTCTCAACGATCTGGCCCGTCGCGACGTCGTCGAACGCCAGAAGGAAGCCCTTGTGGTGCTGGATGTGGACCTGCTCAGCGACATGGTCGAAGAAGTCCGGGGTGAATAGTCCCCGACGCTGGCCTTTGTCTGTATCACCCGCGAAACTGAATGCGATACGGCGCGCGAATGGAGGACCGTGAGGTCTTTTCCAAGGCATCGTAACAAATTGACTTGGTTCAATTAATCCTCCATCATCCGGAAGAATTGGGGGTTTTCCGTTTTTTTAAATTTCGGGAATCGCGAAAAACATCGAATGATGGCGCGGAGTTCAAATGGCGGAAATCTAAATAAACACAATCCCCTCGCGGCTTTCGATGGCCTACCGGGGCGTGTGTTGAGATTTTAGGGAACGGCAATGTCGAAAACAATCCTAATCGTCGAAGATAACGACTTGAACATGAAGCTGTTCAATGACCTGTTGCAGGCACATGGCTACGAGACGGTGCAAACCATGGATGGCCGGGACGTTCTTGACCTGGCCCGCGAGCACAGCCCTGATCTGATCATCATGGATATCCAGTTGCCGGAAATTTCCGGTCTGGAGGTCACCAAGATGCTGAAGGCGGATGACGAATTGAAAGGGATTCCCGTGATCGCCGTGACGGCGTTCGCCATGAAGGGGGATGAAGTTAAAATTCGTGAAGGCGGGTGTGAAGGCTATATCGCCAAACCGATTTCAGTGCCGACGTTTCTTGAAACGGTGGCCAAGTTTTTAAGCTGATCGTCCCCACTAACTTGATGTAACTCAGGAACAGCCCATGTCGGCGCGTATTCTCATCGTCGACAACTCCCCGGCCAGCGTCAAAATGCTGGCGGCGAAATTAACCAATGAATATTACCAGATCCTGACCGCCGGGGACGGCATCGGCGCCCTGGAAGCCGTTGGGCGGGACGCGCCGGACCTGATCCTGCTGGACGTCATGATGCCGGGCATTGACGGTTTCGATGTCTGCCGGCGGATCAAGCAAAACCCGGAAACCACCCATATTCCCGTCGTCATCATCACGGCGCTCGACAGCCGTGAAGACAGGGTCCGGGGCCTGGAGGCGGGGGCGGACGATTTTCTTACAAAACCTGTCCATGATACGACGCTTTTTTCGCGGGTGCGCTCCCTGGTGCGGCTGAAACATATGCTGGAACAATGGCGCATGCGCGAGGCGACCTCGAAACGGCTCGGATTCATGGTCGAGCCCGTGGCCGCCATGGATAGCGGCACCGGCGCCGATATTATCCTGGTTGACGACAGCACGGTGCAGAGAGACGCCATCATCGACGCCCTGGACGGGGACAGCGACCGGGTCACGGTGATCGACGATTATGACGCTTCGGGCCGGGTCGTGGATCTTGGCGGCGACGTCATCGTTATCAGCCTGAGCATGGATTCCGATGCGCCGTTGCGCCTGGCGTCGCGTCTGCGCTCCCTGGAACCGACCCGGCAAACCCCGATTTTGCTGATCGGGGACAAGGAGGACCAGGACCTCTTCGTCAAGGCCCTGGAACTGGGGGTCAACGACTACCTCACGCGGCCCATCGATGACCAGGAACTGTTGGCGCGCATCCGCACCCAGGTGCGGCGCAAGCGCTACCAGGACCGGCTGCATGAGAACTTCCTCCAGCACCTGTCCATGGCCTTGACCGACAACCTGACCGGCCTGCACAACCGTCATTACCTGTCGTCCCATCTGGATGAGGTCATGGAACGGATGCGGGAATCCGGGAAATCGGTGTCGTTGCTGATGATCGACATTGACTGCTTCAAGCAGGTCAACGACACCTACGGCCACGGCGTCGGCGATGAGGTGCTGAAAGAAATCGGTCAGCGAATCCTGCGCAATGTCCGGGGCTTCGACCTGGCGGCGCGGTACGGCGGAGAGGAATTCGTCGTCGTCATGCCCGATACGCCGCTCGAGGTGGCGCTCGGCGTCGCCGACCGCCTGTGCGAGAAAATGGCGACCGATCCTATTATTGTGTCGGGGTCGAAAGACAAGATTCTGGTCACGCTCAGCATCGGCGTGTCCGTCAGCGGGGGGACGGCGTCAACCGCCGGGACCTTGTTGAAAGAAGCCGACGAAACCATGTACGAAGCCAAATGCCAGGACCGCAACCGGGTTGTTCCGACGCCACCGAAAACAGCGAAATCCTGCGTCGAAGCGGCGCCTGGATAGTCTTGATCTCTGTTTTTCCGGATGGGGCGCCCGCCGCCGCGGGCCGGGAACGGCGAAGATCTACTTGATCTTCGCTTCCTTGAACAGAACGTGCTTGCGGACGACCGGATCGTATTTCCGGACTTCCATTTTTTCCGTCAAAGTGCGCGGGTTTTTCTTGGTTACGTAATAAAACCCGGTCTGGGCGGAGCTGACCAGTTTGATCAGGATGGAACTTGGTTTCGCCATTTTAGAATCTCAATGTTGTGAGTGGCTTGCATAGCCCTGTCCGGGACGCCAGCAGGCACCTCAGAGCGCGCACAATACAATCCATAAACCGCCTGTCAAGCGGGACAGCGCCTAGGGGCCTGTGTCAGCCGAATTAATCCCCGCAACGCCGTTTATTTTTCAAAGCGGGCCTCGTGGGTGGCCGCCGTCAGGTCGAGCGCGCGGGCATAGAGGGCGGGCTGCAGGATCAGGCGCTTCGCAATCTTTAATTCCAGTTCGTTGCGGCGGCGTTGCGCCGGGCACGAATTGCGCAATCGGGTGCGTTTTCCCTTGTCCGAAAGGCCGGGCTTGCGCCAGGCGATAAACATGTCTTCGATTTTCGTGCGATTGTTCATGGCCTTGTCGATGACGGTCTGGGCGCTGCCCTGGAAGCCGCTGGTGCAGATAGAGGGACGGATGCCCAGGCCGTGAAACATGTAACCCGACGGCGCTACCAGGCGCGACCAGGTCAGGGTGATTTCGCCGTCGTTGGGAAGCCGAAGCACGGTTTGTACCGAGCCCTTGCCGAAGGACGCGGTGCCGATGACCACAGCGCGGTTCCTGTCCTGCAGGGCGGCGGCGACGATTTCGGCGGCGGACGCGGATTTTCCGTCGACCAGCACGACCACCGGCAGGCCGAAGGCCAAATCCCGCCCACCGGCTTCGTATTGGTGGATGCTGTCGGCATGGCGTCCCTGGGTGCTGATGATCTGTCCCTGGGTCAGCAGAAGATCGGCCACCTTGACCGATTGTTTCAGCAATCCGCCCGGATTGCCGCGCAGGTCGAGGACAAGCCCTTTCATGGCCCCGCCGAGGGCGGTCCTGGCATTTTTCAGTTTTTCGGACAACGACCGGGCGGTATCCCGGTTAAAGCTTGAGACCGTCAGGGTAACGATTCCGCCGCTGGTTTTTTCGGCGATGGTGATCGGAAAAATATGCTCCCGTTTTATGGTCACCGTCCGCGGGCTGTGTTCGTCCGGCCGGATAAAGGTCAGTACTACCTCGGTGTGGGTCGGGCCGCGTAACATTTGCGACACCTTTTTCCGGCCTAAGCCCTTAACCGCAACGCCATCGATTTGCGTCAGGCGGTCGCCTTTACGCAGTCCGGCCCGCGCGGCCGGGGTTTTCGGTAAAACATCGCTCAGTACGGGCAACCCGTCCCTGGTCCGATAGCGAATGCCGATGCCGCCGAAGCCGTCCCGTTTGCTCCGGTTGCGCTGGGCCATTTCGGCGCCGGCATAGCGCGAAAAAATATCCAGATTGGACAGAACCCCGTCGAAAACGGCTTCATAGACGGCTTCCACGTCGGCCGATTGAAATTCCGAAGACGCCTTGCGCGCGGTTGTGGAAATTTTACTGGTCAGAGACGCCCAGCCGTTAACGTCATCGGGCGGCGGCGCGGGCAGCCGGATGAGTTCTTCCCCGCCGGCGTGGAGGATGACAACGACGCCCGTGTTGTTCACAGATTCTTTGCCCGGGGGCTGTTCGTTTTGCACGAGGACCCGGGTAACGGTCAGGTCGGGGTCAATGGCGCCCAGGCCGCGAATCCCCTCGATGGCGATGTCCTCGACGCTGACGGAATCGATGTATTTTTCCGAAATTCCCGCGTAGCCCGCGGCGAAAACTTCGGTCGCCTTAATCTGGGAGAACGGGGGCAACTTGGCGGCGTCGAAATCACGTACCGGGGCACAGGCGGCCGTCACCACCAGCGCCAGCCCGCAAAGACCGGTTAGATTTCTATAAAAAAATCCCGATCGGTACTTCATGCGGGGGATTGTCCGATATTTTCCGCGTTTCGTCACCTATAGTTTCACCCCCTGTATGGGCGGCAACGACGAAAATTTAAAATTCGGGCAACCGTTACCGCGATTTGCGCCGGTTTCGGGCGGCGGCTTTTTTCTTGGCGGTTCTGGCCTTGCCGCTTTTGCCGCGCGGCGGCTTCCCCTTGTCTCCCTTGCGTTTGGGGCCATTCCCGGTTGTTCCTGAATCCATCAGCGTAAAGATCATGCCGCCGGTCACCGGGCTGGCTTCGGCGAGGCGGATTTCGACGATTTGCCCCAACAGGTATTGCCGGCCATGGCGCCGTCCGCGGAGCGAATGGCGGCCTTCGTCATGGACATAATAATCGTCGGGCAGGGTGCGGATGGGGACCAGCCCGTCGGCGCCGGTTTCATCGAGGGTGATAAACAGCCCGAATCGGGTGACGCCGTTGATGCGCCCAAAGAACAGGGCGCCGACCCGATCGGCCAGATAAGCGGCGGTGAAACGATCGACGGAGTCGCGTTCGGCCCGCGCCGCGCGGCGCTCGGTGTCCGACAGGTGCTCGCCGGTCTCAGCCAGATCGGGATGGGAACCGCTTAAGCCCCCGTCGCCCAGTTGGCCGGCATCGATCAGGGCGCGGTGCACCAATAGGTCCGCATAGCGGCGGATCGGCGAGGTGAAATGACAATAGCGCCGTAGCGCCAGGCCGAAATGCCCCAGGTTGCGAGGCGCGTATTCGGCCTGGGCCTGGCTGCGCAGCACCATGACGTTGACCATTTCGGCGTGGGCCGTGCCGGCGGCCAGTTTGAGCACCCGGTTGAACGTTTCGGCGAAGCCACGCCGCCCTTCTCGAAGCTGATGCCGACGCCGGACAGAACCTCGTGCAGGGCGGCCAGTTTTTCCTGGGACGGCTCGTCGTGAACCCGGTAGAGGCACGGCATTTTGGCTTTTTCCAGGGCCTCTGCGGCGGCGACGTTGGCGCAGATCATGAATTCTTCGATCAGTTTGTGGGAGTCCAGCCGCTGGCGGACGGCAATCGCCTCGACGCTGCCGTCGTCGGCCAACAGCACCTTGCGTTCCGGCATGTCCAACTCCAAAACGCCCCGGTTGTTGCGGCTTTTCAGCAACGCCGCGTAGGCGCCGTACAAGGGCTCGATGACATCCGCCGTCAGGGGGCCGGTGATGTCGTCGCCCTGGCCGTCGCGCGCCTGCTGGACCTGTTCGTAGGTCAGCCGGGCGCAGGAGCGCATGATGCCGCGGCGGAACTGATGGCGCAGCAGGTTGCCGTCCGCGTCGATCCAGATATGCGCCGCCAGGCAGGGGCGGTCTTCCCGGGGCACCAGCGAACACCAGCCGTTGGACAAAACCTCGGGCAGCATGGGCACCACCCGGTCGGGGAAATAGACCGAGTTGCCGCGCTCATGGGCGCCGGTGTCCAGGGCGTCGCCGGGGCGCACGTACCAGGACACGTCGGCGATGGCGACCAATAAGTGCCAGCCGCCGGGATTCTTCTTATCGGTGTCGGGTTCGGCCCACACCGCGTCGTCGAAATCGCGCGCGTCGGGGCCGTCGATGGTGACCAGCGGAATGCCGCGGAAATCGTCGCGCCCTTCGGGCGGGGCGGCGACCGCCCTGTCGGCTTGTTTCAGGGCCTGGTCGCTGAACCGGGTCGGCAGGTCGTAATTGGCGATGGCGATCATGGACGGGGCATGGACGCCGTCGTCGGCCTCGATGCGCTCGACGATGCGGGCCTGGCGCAAACCCAGCCTGCGCCCCGTCAACGGTTCGGCGCGGACCAGGTCGCCGGGCCTGGCGTCCAGGGTGTCACGCGCGTCGATGACGAATTCGCCGCGCGCGCGGCGGTCGGTGGGGCGGACCCGGCCTTGACCGCCGACGGACTCGAAAATGCCGAGCACCTGTTCCGGGGCGGTTTTCCAGAATCACATCCGCCTTGCTGGCCAGTTTCCGGGCGACCGCCAGCCCGTCTTCGTGCT
>JAESSX010000062.1 GCA_016763915.1 Rhodospirillales bacterium | reverse complement strand
TCTTTCCGGGTCGGGGGCGGGTAAAAAAAATTGTATACAAAATGTCGAATTCTGCCTAATCTCACCAGACCAAGATGAATGCATGCGGAACAATCCGTGGCCTGGGTTTTGGGAGGAAACAAAAAAATACAAGAAACGCCTTTTGAGGGTTTGGAAAAACAATAAAACCCGCAGAAAACTGCGAAGGCTGGGTCGGTGACGATCCGGCCTTTTTTATTTTTCGGGAACCTTGAAAACGTTTCCATCAACCTGCATCCAGGGCGGCGGGGTCCCATTGGCGATGCGCTTGTAGGCGGCGCATTCGGTGTGGTGGGCGCCGGGCAGGTAGCCGATGCACATCAGGAATTCGTTGACGATTTCCGCGCCCATGAACTTGAAGGTCTTGCGGAACAGCTTCGTCCATTCGTCCCGGTTCAAAGGGTGGTGGACGGCGATCCAGTTTGCGAACCCGTCGTGGCTGTCGCGCAGCGCCCGTATCCGGTTGGCGTTTTCGATGACCGAGGCGACCTTGAGTTTGTTGCGGATGATGCCGGCGTCCGCCAGCAGCCGCGCCGTGTCCTTATCGCCATAGGCGGCGACGGTATCGACGTCGAAATTGTCGAACGCGGCGACGGTGGTGGCGCGTTTTTTCAGAATCAGCTCCCACGACAGGCCGGCCTGGAACAGCTCCAGCGATTGCAGCTCGAACAGGTAGCGTTCGTCGTCCTTACCGTCCAGCGGGAAGCCGTATTCGGTGTCGTGATAGGTTTCGTGGATCGGGTTGCCTTTGGCGGCCTCGCAGTACCAGGACATGGCATTATTCCCGGAACGATATAACGCCCGAGACGATGACCATATAGACCAGCCCGAAAACGATGCCGGCGATTACCGTGGTGATGGCGAATTTAAGCAGCAAGCGCGGCTTTTGCGGCGCCCCGGGGTCGTCCATTTCGCCCAGGTCCTCGGTGTCGATGCGCCGGACGCCCCACGGCAGAACCATGAAGATGACGAGCCACCAGATGATGGCGTAGGTGGCAAGGCCGGTCCATAAAGTCATGTCTTTCCCTTATCCCTGTTCCAGTTCGATCAGCGCGCCGGTGAAATCCTTGGGGTGCAGGAACAGGACCGGCTTGCCGTGGGCTCCTGTTTTCGGCTCCCCATCGCCGAGCACCCTCGCGCCCTCGCGTTTAAGCCGGTCGCGGGCGGCCAGAATATCGGCGACCTCGAAACACAAATGATGGATGCCGCCGGCCGGGTTGCGTTCGAGGAAAGCGGCAATCGGCGACCCCTCGCCCAGAGGCTCCAGAAGCTCGATCCGGGTGTTGTCGACATCGACGAAGGACACCGTAACGCCGTGTTCGGGCAGCGCTTGCGCGTCCGATACCACAGCACCCAGGGTATCGCGGTACAGCCCCATGGCGGCGCCCAGGTCGGGGACGGCGATGGCGACATGATTGAGTTTACCGATCATGATTTCTCAAGCACCCTGAACCCGGATCAAATGCACGGTGGTCTGCGGTTTCTTGTCCAGAGTCTTGCGGAAAGTGCGCCGCACAGCAATACGCATCGCCTCGCGCGCCTCGGCGTCGTTCCTGCGTTTTTTCGCGGGCAGTTCCTTTAACGCCCTGCGGGCGGCGTCGATGGCGGCTTCGGCGATGGCGTCCTCGTCCGCCTCAAGCACCCCGATGGTCGTGAGCTCGGGCTCGGCCGCCCATTCGCCGTCGTCATCCAGCACCGCACTCAGCACCGCCGAGCCATTGTACAGCGCGCGGATGCGGCCGCGCACCAACTCGCCGTCCGTCGGCACCAACCGGTTGCCATCGAGCGCCAGGCGCCCGGTATAGACCTCGCCGGTGATCTCCGCCTCGCCCGGGCCGAGGCGCACCATGGCCCCGTTCTCGGCGACGATGGCTTTGGGCACCTGGCATTCCAGGGCCAGACGGGCGTTTTCTGCGAGATGCCGGCGTTCGCCGTGGACCGGGATCGCGATTTTGGGCCGCGACAATTGATACATCTGGGCCAGTTCGTCGCGCGCCGGATGGCCGGAAACATGAATGAAATGGTCCCGCGCGGTGACCAGTCGAACGCCGCTGCGCACCAGCCTGTTTTGCAGGGTGCCGATACCGGCTTCGTTGCCGGAATGGCGCGCGCCGAGAAAATCACCGTATCGCCCGCAGTCAGAGTAATGTGCCGATGGTCGCCGGCGGCGATTCGCGACAAGGCGGCGCGGGGTTCCCCCTGGCTGCCGGTGCAGACGATGAGCAGCTTGTCGTTTGGGATATGGCCGGCGTCTTCCTCGTCGAGAAAGGCGGCAATGTCTTCAAGATAGCCGTTTTCGCGCGCAGCGTCGTTGATCCGCCACAACGACCGCCCGGCCAGCACCACGTCGCGATCGTTGGCGGCGGCGGCCCGGGCGATGGTTTCCAGCCGCGCCACGTTGGTGGCGAAGCACGCCACCGCGACCCGGCCCCGGCATGCGCCGATCACGTCGACCAGGCTGTCCAGCAGGTCGGCTTCCGACCCGGATTCTCCCGGCGTGAAGACATTGGTCGAATCGCAGACCAGCGCCAGCACCCCTTCGTCGCCGAGGCGCGACAGCGCCGCCTTGTCCGGGGCCTCGCCGATCACCGGGCCGGGGTCGAATTTCCAGTCGCCGGTGTGGAGCACCGTGCCGACGGGCGTGCGAATGGCGATGGCGTTGGGCTCGGGAATGGAATGGGTCAGCGTAATCAGTTCCATGTCGAAGGGCCCGACGTTGAAACGCCCGCCTAAGGGAACTTCGATGATCTCGACCCGCTCGCCGAATTCGGTCTCCGCCAGCTTGCGGCGCAGAATGGAAATGGTGAACGGCGTCGCATAGATGGGGCATTGCAGGCGTTCCCACATATACGGCACGGCGCCCAGGTGATCCTCGTGCGCGTGGGTCAGCACCAGCCCCGCCAGCCGGTCGCGGTTCTCCTCGATGAAGGCGGGATCGGGCATAATAACGTCGATGCCGGGCTGGGACCCGTTGCCGAAGGTGATGCCCAGATCCACCATCACCCAGGTTTCCCGGCCTTTCGGCCCGTACCCGTACAGGTTCAGGTTCATGCCAATTTCACCGGCGCCGCCAAGCGGCAGGAAGACCAGTTCGTCCGGCGCGGCGGTCATGAATTGCCCCGATAGATGGCGAGCAGGCCGCGCAGCGTCAGGTCGGGGTCTGAATGGCCGATGCAGTCGGTCGCATCAAAGAACAATCCGGCCAGCCCGCCGGTGGCGATGACGGTAATACTGTCGCCGTGTTCGTCGGAAAGCCGTTTGACCAGCCCTTCGATCAACCCGACATAGCCCCAGTAGATGCCCGATTGCATGGCCTCGACCGTGCTCTTGCCGGTCACGGTGTCGGTGCGCTTGATGCCGACGCGGGGAAGCTGGGCCGCGGCCATGTGCAGGGCCTCCAGCGACAGGTTGACGCCGGGCGCGATGACGCCGCCGACGTAGTTGCCCGCCGCGTAGATGATGTCGAAAGTGGTGGCGGTGCCGAAATCGACGATGATCAGGGGGCCGCCGTAAAGCTGATGGGCGGAGACCGCATTGA
>JAESSX010000061.1 GCA_016763915.1 Rhodospirillales bacterium | reverse complement strand
TCTCGGGCATTCGCGTCATCGCGTTGTAATAAGGCTGGGCGACGACCGGCATCGGCGCGCCCATGGCCTGGGCCTGGCTGCACAACGCCGCCACCCGCCAGCCGGTGTAATTGCTGATGCCCCAGTAACGCGCCTTGCCTTGCTTGATCACATCGTTGACCGCCTGGATGCTTTCTTCCAACGGCGTGTCGAGGTCATCGAGGTGAAAATAAAAAATATCGACAAAATCGGTGCCGAGCCGCTTGAGGCTGGCGTCGATGCCCTGATGGATATGCTTGGCCCCCAGGCCACGATCATTCGGCCCCGGCCCCATGGGGTTGCCGACCTTGGTCGCCAGCACCCAATCATGGCGTTGGCGCTTGATGGCGCGGCCGGTGATCTTCTCCGATTCGCCTTTTGCGTAGGCATCGGCGACGTCGATGAAGTTCACACCGGCGTCGCGGGCGGACGCGATGATGCGTTTCGAGGTCGCTTCATCGGTGCGTCCGCCGAACATCATGGTGCCCAGGCAGATCGGTGAAACCATCAGGCCACTAGAACCTAAACGTCTGTATTCCATGACTTTTTTACTCCAAAAGTGTTTGCATCCATTGCTTGGCCGTGGTCATAGCAGGTTGCCTCGCCCGAGTCACAGAGGCTTGGAACCCCGAGCCCCCGATTTCGCCCCGGCGGGCGGCCTGTCGGGTCGGGTGAAAAAATGGCATGATGGAAGCCGAATCGAATTTTCCATGGCGATCAGGATCAGGGGTGACAGAATCGCTCGTACAGCAGTGCCTGCACCAAACCAGCCGGGTTCTTAGACGGAGTGTGGCCATGGTGAAGCGCCTTTCCTCTTCCCTGGAGCGGACCGTGCCCGGCCGTTCGGCTTGGCTGGCTGTTGCCCTGTTATCGGCGGCGTTGGCAATTCCTGCCGCCGCCCAGCCGACCCCCCGGTCGCCGGCCAAAACGGCGCCCCCGCCACAGGCCGGAGCGCCGACGGAAATAAAGCTCAGCGCGGCAACGCGCCGGCTGTTCAAGGCGGTCGAACTCAACGACATAACCAACGTCAAATCCAACATCGAGGCCGACGCCGACCTGTTCGCGGTAAATGACGAAGGCATGACCGCCGCCGACCTGGCCGTCGACAAGGGCCATTTCATCATCGCCCATTACCTGCTGTCGCGCCGCATGCTGGGCCGGACGCCGCCCCTCGCCCTGGTGCCCGCCACGCCGGCCGTTTCCGATAGCAAGCCCGACACCAGGCGCAAACGCCGGTTCGCCTCGCCGCCCCTGAAACCGGCGGCACCGAAAGTGGCGGAAGCCCCGCCTCCGCCGCCCGCCCCTGAAACGGGCGCCCGCGAAAAGCCGAAAGCCGAAGCCCCGAAAGCCGAAGTTCCGCCCATGCGCCTCACCGTGTCCCCGGCGGGTAAACCTGTTGCCGGGAAAAAACCTCCGACGCCCGAACAAACCGTGGCCGAGGTCGCCGAGGTGGCCGAAGTCGACGAAGCCGTCGAGCCCCCCGCCCCCACCCAACAAACGGACAAGGACGGCGTGAGCGAAGCGCCGACGCCGGACAAGCCTCTCGCGGATCAGAGCGTTTTGGGGTTTTTCCAATCGCTGGTCGATCTGGCCACCCCCGGCGGCGAAAAACCGCCGAAACTGGTCAAACCGGCAGAAGACTCCGGCCAAGAGGAGCCGGTCGAGGCTGTTGCCGAAGCCGCCGCTGGTGATGCGCCAATGGAACCGCTGCCGCCCGAGGGGGATGCCGGTGACCCCTTCAAGGAAACCATTGTCGAATCCATCGTCGAAAGTTCCGATGAAATAATCGTCGAGGTCACGGATGAAACCGGACCGGACGATCCGTTGGAGGTCGTCGAGGAAATCACCGAGGACGTCCCTCTCTCCCTGGACGAGGACGAACAGGCGACAGTGACCGCCGAGCCCCAGGCCGAGGACGCCCCCATCAAGGAGGAGGAGGAAAAAGGCTTCCTCGACCGCATGGCCAGCCTGTTCACTTCTGATGACAATGCGGCGACCGGGACGGAAACCGGCAAGCCCGCCGCCGGGGATGACTAGGACAAGGCGGCCGCGCCAAAGGGCATTCAGGTGACCGAATACGAACTGCCCCTGCCGCCGCCGAGAACCGAACCGGAAAAGAAATTCTCGCCCAAATTTCTCGACAATCTGGCGGACTTCCTGGAATCCGGCGACGAGGAAGCCTTCAATGCGTGGCTGCCGGAAATGCAGGTCATGAATGCCGAGGCGCTGCGTCAACAGGCGCCGCCCTCAACAGAGGCCGTGGCCCCGGCGCCGACCAAGGAGCCCGGGCCGCCGACGTTGACAAAAGCAACGCCGGCCCCCGAAAGTGTCGGTAAGCCACCGGTAGAGGAACTGTCTCTTGCCGATGCGCCGGAGCCCGGTCCACCGCAAGCCAAGGGCCGGGAAACAGACCCGGCGTCTGAGCCGGCATTGGCCGAGACGGTCGGTAAGCCCCCGAAGGACGAAGAACCGGGCATGATCAAGGGGGTCTTCAACAAGCTGGTCGATGTTCTGACGCCCGACTTCGGCAGCCGGGAACGGCCGGAACGGTTGTCGCTCGACCCCGAGGAAAAGCTGGCCGCCGCCGAGCCCTCCAAAACGAAAGCCGAAGACGGCGAAGAGGCGCCCACCTATTGGCCGATCACCGAGGTGGAAGCCGCTAAAAAACCGGTACTGGCCATGCGGACACCGTCCAGGCGGACCCGGTTCAAGACCTCGCTCAACGGCGTGACGCTGACCCTGGGCCGGTCGATAACGCTGGATAACAGTTTCCCGCCCGGCCAGGGCCTCGACCCCACGAACCAGTGCGTCAAGAAGAACCGGGGCACCACCCTGTTCTGCCTGGAAACCGTCGACTGGCCCGAAACCATGAAGGCGGATTTCCTGGTGCCGACGATCCTGTACACCGGTCAAAAAGCCATTGCGCGATACGACCAGGGCATCGCCAGCCGGTTCCACGCCCTGTTCCCGTCGGATTCCTTTAAACGCATCGCGCAATACTTCCATCAACGTTTCGGCAAACCGACGGACGCCTGGAACCGGTCCATCGCCCCTTTCGCCCTGCCCCGCCAAGACAATCCGACCCTGGCGTGGCGCAGCATCGACCCCCGCAGCGGCGTGATAACCATCCTCGAAATCCGCAAGTACGACGACAGCCGGGGCAGCTTCCCCGATACCAAACGCGGCGCGGTGATGCTGTATTTGGCCAATTCTCCGCCCATTTTCCCGCAGGTGTCGTCCCACGAACTGATGCGCCTCAGCCGCGGTCGTCTGGCGCCGCCGCCAGCGCCCGGCGCGCCGAATGCGGCGCCTGCCAATGTCCCCGCCGACATCCCTTCCGACGATGGCGCGGAAAGTGGCGCGGCGGCCGAGAAAGCGCCTAAGAAGAAGGCCATGAAGGAAATGACGTCCGAGGAAATTCAGGCCATGCGCCGGGAAAAGAAGGCTGCGGAAGCGGCTAAAAAAGGAACAGTTCCTGCCGCCAGTTCCGCCCCGGAAAAAATTCCGGACGACGATTCGTTCGCCCTTCCGCCGGACCCACTCGGCCGGTAGGGGATGCGAATCCATCTCATAAATGGCCTTTTTCGGCCTCCGCCGAGGACCTCTAAAACGGCTGAAACGACCACTCAGTGCTATTTTCAGGATAATCATTGAAGCCCAGGGCATTCGTCCGTATATACCAATCCCAACTTTATTAGAGTTTCTCTAAATTCAATCATACGGACATA
>JAESSX010000060.1 GCA_016763915.1 Rhodospirillales bacterium | reverse complement strand
GCCCGAGCCGGTGGACGCCATCGTTTGCGATGCCAGTTTCATCGGCCTCCGCACGGTGCTTCCGGCGGCGCTCGCCCGGGCCGCGCCGGGCGCCATTCTCGTCGCACTCATCAAGCCGCAGTTCGAAGCCGGTAAGGAGCGCGTGGGCAAAGGCGGCATCGTCCGCGATCCGGCCATTCACGCGGAAATATGCGACACCATGAGCGCTTGGCTGGAAGTTCAGGCGGGCTGGCAATTGCTCGGCATTACTGAAAGCCCAATCACCGGAGCCGAAGGCAACAAGGAGTTCCTTCTTGCCGGAAGAAGTCAGCCTTTCACATAGCCGTCGCGGGTTTGCGGCAGGCGCTTGCCGAGGATACGCGAGGCGACCTGGGTGCGGAGAATTTGCGCCGTGCCGCCGCCGATGGTGAACATGCGCGCATCGCGCACCATGCGTTCCATCGGCAGGTTGCGCGAATACCCCGCTGCGCCGAACACCTGAAGCGCGTCGTTGGTCACCTTGATCGCCACTTCGGCGGCCATGATCTTGGCCCTCGCGGCGTCGGTGACGTCGGGAAAGCCCGCCTCCCCATCGCTGCCGGCGGCGGCCTTGTAGATCATCAGCCGCGCCGCCTCGACGGCGATGCTCATGTCCACCAGCATCCATTGCAGACCCTGGAATTCGGAGATCGGGCGGCCGAATTGCTGGCGCGTCCGGGAATACTCCAACGCCTGTTCGTAGGCCCCCTGGGCGAGGCCCAACGCAACCGTCGCGGCGCCGACCCGTTGCGCGTTGTAGGCCGTCATCAGCCCGGCGAACCCGCGGCGCAGGCCTTGCGGCGGCACCAGCACCATGTCGGCGGGGATATGCAGATCCTCGAGGAGAATTTCCGTTTCCGGAATGCCGCGCAGCCCCATGGCCGGTTCGCGGGCGCCGATGATCAGGCCCTGGGGCGAAATTCCCCGTTCCGGATCGCGCACGCAGATGAACCCGGCAATGCCCTGGGGCTCATTGTCTTCGAACACGCGCGCGAAAATCAAATGCAGCTTCGACACCCCGCCGCCGGTAATCCAGTGCTTGGCCCCATTGAGCACATAGCCTTCGGCGGTTTTGTCGGCGCGCGTGGTCATTTCCGAGGCAGCACTCCCGGCCCCCGGCTCGGTGATGCAGATGGCGGGCTTGTCGCCGGCCAGCACCAGTTCGGTGGCCAGCTTTTTTTGATCCTCGGTGCCATAGGCCATGATCGCGCCGATGGCCCCCATGTTGCCTTCGACGACGATACGCGCGGTGACGCCGCAGACCTTGGCCATTTCCTCGACCACCAGGACCGCGTCCAGGTAGCTGGCGCCCTGGCCGCCGTAGGCTTCGGGGATGGTCATGCCCATGAACCCGGCCTCCGTCAGCGCCTTGACATTGTGCCAGGGATATTCTTCCGTTTTATCGATATCGGCGGCGCGCGGCTGGATGACCGTTTTCGCCAGTTTGGCCGCCGAGTCCCGGATTTGTTTTTGCGTATCGGTAAGTTCGAACATGTATTATTTTTTTCCTGATTTATTGCCATCTGCCCAGGATTATAGGAAATAGCCAATGAGCTTTACGGTCAACCCGATTTCGGCGGCGCTGGGCGGTAAAATTACCGGCCTGGACCTGTCCCGGCCCATGGGCGACAACCTCGTCGCCGAAATCCGCCAAACCTGGCTGGACGTCGGCGGCTTGTTGGTTTTTACCGGCCAGTCCCTGACCACCGATGAGCATATCGCCTTCAGCCGTCAATTCGGGCCGCTGTTCGGAGAACCCGGCAACACGCCGCTGCAGGAAACGGTCAGCCGCTACCTGCACCCCGATCACCCGGAAATCTACCGCGTATCCAACCAGGTCGAAGGCGGCCAACCCGATGGAAAAACCGAGGGGCCGCGCCGGGGCCGGCACCTATTGGCATTCGGACGTGGCGTTCAAGGTCCGGCCCGCGGCGGCGTCGGTCCTGCACGCCGTCGAAATCCCGGGCGTCGGCGGCGACACCCTGTTTTGCAACATGACGGCGGCCTATGAGGCGCTTTCCGGCGCCATGAAGAAGATGCTGGCGCCTTTGCGCGCGATCAACGATTTTGCCCAGAGCGCCGCCAACCAGTTCGCCAAACCCATCGTCGTCGAGGACGACCTGACAGGCGCCAACCGCGCCGTTCACCCGGTCGTGCGCACCCACGTCGAAACCGGGACGAAGAGCCTGTTCGTCAATCCGGGCACGACCACGCAGCTGGAAAATTTTCACGCCGGCGAGAGTGACGCCCTTCTCGGCCAGTTGTTCCGCCACGCGACGAAACCGGAATTCTGCATCCGCCACCGCTACGCCCAAGGCGACGTTGTGATGTGGGACAACCGCACCCTGATGCATTACGCCGTCAACGATTACGGCGATCAGCCCCGATATATGGAACGCACCACCGCCATCGGAGAGGTGCCGGAATAACCCGCCTGCGGGAAATTTTCATTGCATCCAACCGCCCCGCCCCCTTAAAAAAAAGCAGAGAATTCTGCTGACGTTAAACCAACATAGGCCCCTCGGACCATGACCGACGCCTTGAAGAAGATCCTCTACGTCGAGGACGAAGCCGACATCCAGACGGTCGCCAGGCTGGCGTTGGAAACCGTCGGCGGGTTCGAGGTCATGATCTGCAGTTCCGGGGCCGAGGCCCTGGAAAAAGCCCCCCGGTTCAAGCCCGATATCCTGCTGCTCGACGTCATGATGCCCGGCATGGACGGCCCCGATACGCTGGTCGCGCTGCTCAGCATCGAAGCGATGAAACCCACGCCGGCGATCTTCCTGACCGCCAAGGCGATGCCGGCCGAGGTCGAACGCTACAAGAAGCTGGGCGCGCTCGACGTCATCCCCAAACCCTTCGATCCGATGACGCTGGCGGACCAGGTGAAGGCCATCTGGAACCGGCGGGACGGCTGAGCCGCCCAGACCGCCCGGCGGCCTGGACCGGAAAAAAAAGCTGGAGCGGGCGAAGGGAATCGAACCCTCATCTAAAGCTTGGGAAGCTTTCGTTCTACCTTTGAACTACG
>JAESSX010000059.1 GCA_016763915.1 Rhodospirillales bacterium | reverse complement strand
GGCCTTTCTTGATGGTTTCGCGGATGAAGCCGTCGGATACCCTGTTCAGAAAGCCCGCCGAGCCGATGGCGGTGCCGGTGCCGCCGGCGTCATAGCCGTCGCCGTCCAGTCCGTGACAGGTCGAACAGATATAGTTGTACCACTGCTCCCCCAGGCGCGGATCGCCGTGGGCGTCGGGCTGGGCGTTCACTTGCGCCGAGCGGTTCGGCTTTTTCTCATGGGCGCGCAGGTATGCGACAATGGCGCGGACCTTGCTCCGGCCCAGGTGCGCGAACGGCGGCATGCCCGTGTCCTCGCGGCCGTCCCGGATGGTGGCTTCGAAGAACTTGTCGGAGGCGATGTTCAACAGCTCCGGATTGGTCGGCGACGGCGCCAGGCCGGGCTTGCCGATGGCGTCGGCCTGGTGGCACATCTGGCAGTTCTGGTTGAACAGGTCCCGGCCCAGTTTCAGCGTTTCCGAAGACGCGGCTTCGGCCGGAACGGCGTACCCAATCCCTAAAAAAACCAAGCCAATCAGGCCGCACCGATACCATTTGTCCGTTACCATCTCACCCTCTCTGTTGGCTGGAAATATACTTGCTGTTCGCACGAGTTATGGTTGCAGTACTTTATAGATAGAAAAAAACCATTCATCTTTGACATAAATCAATAACTTTTCTAATTCCAACCGGCGCCGGCCGGCGCCCGCGTCAGTTTTGCGTGACACAGGCTGCATTCGATCTCTTCTTTTTCCATCCGGTCATGAAACTTGTCCATGATGGCCTCCTTGTCGTTCCCTTTGGGCAGGGTATGGCTGATACCCTGGTGGCAATCGATGCAGGTCTTTCCCCATTCGTCGGCCAGGGTGTGCATCAGGAAGGCCCGGGGCTTTTGGCGCTCCACGCTCATGTAGCCGAACTCATGGCAATTGCGGCATTCGCGGGAATTTGTTTGCCGCATATTGGTCCAGACGTGTTGCGCCAGTTCCAGCCTTTTGGCCTCGAATTTCTCCCTGGTGCTGATGGTGCCGCGCATCCATTGGAACAGCTCGTTGGTCGCGGCCACCTTGCGGGCGACCTTGTGGAACCAGTCGCGCGGCACATGGCAATCCGGGCACGACGCGCGCACGCCGGTGCGGTTGGTGTAATGGGCCGACTGTTTGTATTCCTTGTAGGGAAATTCCGCCATCTCGTGGCACGAGATGCAGAACGCTTCCGTGTTGGTAAGTTCCAGGCTCCAGTTGAAGGCCCCCCAGAACATGATGCCGACGGCGAACATCAGGCCGAGGCCGGCCACGGGAAACAGGAAAACCGTTTTGTGGAAACGTTGCCAGAAAAGAGAGCGCCCAGCCCCCCATGACTTGCGCCGTTCAGGTTCCCGGGTTTCCGTCATTCCCTGCATTCTCCACGGAAAAAAGGTTTGATCCGGATACCTGTCAAAAGCACGAAAACCCTACCCTTCGTTTTCCAGGCGGTGAACCTCTATCTCATTGCCCCATTGCCCCCGGTCCGTCCAAATGTCGAGCCCGCCGGCGGCCTTCGAGAAGCCAGTATGGCGGCTTGAGCAACCGGCATCCTTGATCTTGGTCAGTTGTTCCGGGATTTCTGCTTGGCGTCTTCGACCAGGTCCTTCATGCGCCGGGTCAGGGAGGACGCGGTATAATCGGCGATCCGGTAAACCCAGCCTTTGGTGCGCGCGGTAATTTTTGCGGCGTCTTCGTGCTCGCCGGAGGCTTCAAGCTTAAGCCAGAACGCGCCGTCCCGTTCGGTCATCCGCACCCGAACCTTCAGTTCGTCGAAGGTGGTGACGTCAATGGTAATGGTCTTCGCCGGATCGAAGGGGGCGGCGTCGGCCGCCTTTTTGACATCGTCCAGCACCAGATTGGCCAGCGTCTTGCCGATGGCGCTCAGATCAAAAATGGAAATCAGTTGTTTTCCCGCCGGGGTGGCGTTCAGGGAGAACAGGGATTCCTCCGCCGTCGCCTTGACGACCTCGATGGTTTCGCCGCCCGGGTGGACGATGACGACCCGTTTCACCCGCTTGGCGTCGACATGGACGATCTTGCGTTCCAGCCAGTCGATAATCTTTTTGGAAAGATCGGTGGTGCCCGCCGCCAGCCACGTCTGGTCTTCGCCGGGTTTGCGCACATAAAGACCGCCGGCGGTGCGTCCCGCCCGCCCCGGGCGGTTTTTGCCGACGATCAGGTCGCCGATTTCCCTGCCCGCCTTGTCGAACAGGCGGACCCGTTTCGAGCGCGCGCCTTGTGCGGCCGGGTCCTGCAGTTCCAGTTTGGCGAATTTCTGCTTCAGGCGGGTTTTCGGTTCCTTGAGGGTCAGTTGGGCCAGGCCCAGGATCGAGCGTTTGATCTTGACCGTGCGCGCCGCATAGCCGCTGCGCTGCTTGACCGTCCAGCCGGCCTCGCCCGAGCTCAGCGCGATGATCCCCCCGGCGTGTTCGATGAGGATCGAGGCGACGTCATTGGCTTTACCCAGCAACCCCGGAAGGGCGGCGTTGCCGACGCCGGCCGCCGGGCGGTAGACGCGGTCGCCGGCAATCATCACCAGCGCCGCAACCAACGCGGTGGCGGTCATAAGGCTGAGGACGATGAATGATTTCGGTGACATGGGCTGTTTTCCTAGACCGGCGCGACGGCCGCCTTGCGCCGGAACCGCCCGATCAGGGCGGTGACAATGGCCCCGGCGGCCAGGAGCAGCGGAATGAGACCGATGTTGATGAATTTCAGGAACGCCTCCAGGCGCACCAGTTCCTGTCTCAAGGCCCGCTGCACTTTGCGCAGATCACCACGGATGGCGATCATTTGGCCCTTGATCTTGTCAATGGCGGCGTTGTCCTCGGCGCTGATGATGATGGCGCTTTCTACGCCGCCGCGGCGTTCCAGGGATTTCAGTTTGTTGCGCGCGTCTTCCAGTTTTTCCAGCAAGGCCTGTTCCTTGGCGCGGAATTTCCGTTCCGCCTTCTGGCGGATGTTCTGGACCATGGTAAAGGGCCGCGCCGATGACGTGCGCCCGCGCAGCCCGATCAGGGCGTCGCTGCCGCCCAGATT
>JAESSX010000058.1 GCA_016763915.1 Rhodospirillales bacterium | reverse complement strand
TTTAATTTCCCCTTCGTAACTGACGTCCACCAGATCGCGCCCGGGGCCATCGCGGAATTTCACCAGCGTCGCGGCATCGGCAAGGACCAGATAATCCGGGCATTTCAGAATGATCGGGTCGGACATCTTGTCGGTGATGTATTGATACCCGCTGCAGGCGGTTAGTCCGGACAACAACAAAACCGGGATGACCGCCGACCGCAGGGCGGCAAATAACCCGCGGTTGTCAGGCGCCGTTACAGGGATGTGTGGCTGCCGTCGCAAAGCGGGGTGTCCTTGGTTTTCTTGCAACCGCAGAAAAAGACCGTTCCGGTCTTTTCCGCCTTGTAGGGAACAGGTTTCAAACCGGAGCCTTCGTGACTGCCGTCGCAAAAGGGTTGGTTGGCGCTTTTCCCGCAGGAACACCAGGCATAGGTTTTGCCTTCTTCCACATCGACGCCATATGGGAATTTTTGCGCTACGACAGGTTGGTCCATGAGGGCGGTGCTTTCAATGTTCGGATTTGGAGCAATGACCGGCGAATGAAGGCGACTGTAAATCAGCGCCCGGTTGGCGGCAAGGTCAGGAATTCAAGGGGTCAATTTGCGGGCGCTTTTTCCGGAGTCGACCAGTTCGATCAGGGTCGCGGCCAGGCGGCCGAAGGCCCGCGCCCGGCCCCAGGAATTACCGATCGACCGGGCCACGCTCAGGCCGTGGTCAAAGGCCGCCCAGGCGGCGACCTGTTCGCCTTCTGCGGCGTGGACGGTGGCGATCTCGCTGAACATCCAGACCCGGCTCAGCGTGCTTTTGATACTTCCGGTGGCCTGGTTGGCGCTTGCCTTGGTGCGTTGCGCGCCCTTGTCGTCGCCGGCGCGAATTTGTTCGGCGGCGATGGTCCAAAGGGTGTGCGCGCGAAGCTGGTTGTCGTCGATTTCATCGGCCGATTCGATGGCTTTCCTGAAAATCGACGGCGAGCGGACCCGCGCGCCGGGCAGCTTGCCTATACCGGCGATGGCCAGGGCGACCCGGCTGACGGCATAGGACCGGGCGTAGGGCAGCTTGATTTTCTTGATCGCGCTCAGGGCCATTTCGAGGGTCACCTCGGCCGCCGCAAGATCGCCTTTTTCAGCCATGGTCAACGCAATCCGGCCGAGGACGACGGCGCGGAAACGGACTTCACCAATGGTTTTCGCGGTCGCCAGCGCCGCCGCCGCATCGCCGGCCCGCGCTTGCTTGGTGGCGGCGGTGATTAACACCGGGGTGCGGTTTGAATTTTCCGTGACGTCGCCCAGGATGGTCATCGCCTGGGCCAGTTGTTCGGTTTCCGCGAAAGCGTTGGCGACGTGACGAAGCGCCACGCCCAGGTTGGCGCCGGCGAGGGACTGGCGGGCGAAGGTCTCGGTTCTTTTCAGAATATCGGCGGCCTGCGAAACTTCGGCGGCATGGTCGAGGATCACCGCGGAGCGGGCCTGGAAGGACACCCGCGCCAATGGGTCGGGAAGTTTTTTCAGGGTTTCGAGCAAACGCGCGGCGGTTATTTTGGCGGCGGCGAAATCGCCGCGCTTGATCTGGATATCGGCGATGGCGGCCAGCGCTTCCGCCTGCTTTGCCGGCTCGGAAATAATGTCGGCGGCGGCCAGAGCCCTGTCGTTCAGCCCCGAGACGGCCTGCGCTTCGGCGATGTCGCGAAGGGCGACGATGATCAGGCGGGGGTCGCGGATGCGGCTGGCGGTGGACATGGCGTCCGTCCCCAGACCGGCGCGCGCCTGGGCAACCAGAATTTCGCCCAACGCCCAATCGCGCAGTTCCGGTTTGTAAACGGCCTTGGCGCTTTCCAGGGCCTCGGTCAGCAGACAGCGCACGGTGACGTTTTCCAGGCACCCGGCGATATCGCGGGTCGGGTCGGCGATGGCCTCCTTTTCGCCGGTCACCAGGTCGCGCGTCGCGGGATGATTGAGCAGGGCTTCGCGCGCGGCACTCATGTTTTCGATGCGCACCCGGTCCAGGCGTTTGAGAAGAAGACGGACCTGGAAGGAGTTTTCCAGGCCCTCGACCAGCTTCTTGTCCAGGCGGCCGGTCACCCGGACGCCGGAGTTGGACTGATACTTGCGAACAGCGGCCCTGGTGGCCGCCGTCATGCGGCCGTCCACCGGGCCCTGGTAAAGACCCAGCTTGCCCAGCGCTTTCTGAGCCCGCAGGACCAGGTCATCGGGCTTGCCGGGCGGCGGGGCCCGGTCCGGGGGTATTCCCGTGGGCCGCGCGGCGATTTCGACCGGGGTCGTGTCGGCCCTCGCGGGCGCGCCGGCCCATGCCGGCAGGGCGAGCCCGACACTCACCACCACCGTCAAAAGGGCGCGGATGCTACGGGTGGCGGGGCTGTCCGTCAGGGGGTGCATTTTTCTGGCATTCATTCGCCGGTCCGCCGCCTACATACGATGGTGTTAATATACACCTTGACGGGGCCAAGCCCAATGGCGTCATCGGTCTTGCAAGGGCGGCGGCGGTTTCGTAAGACAGGCCAGCGCGTTTGGCGGGGAACATCATGGCAGTCTATACAGAAGTCGGTGACGACGAACTGGTCCGGTTTGCCGCCGAATACGATATCGGCGAGGTTTTGTCGTGCAAGGGCATTGCCGAAGGGATCGAAAATTCCAATTTCGCCCTGACCATGTCCAGCGGCGCCTACATCCTGACTTTGTACGAAAAGCGCGTGAACCCGGACGATCTGCCGTTTTTCCTCGGCCTCCTGGATCACCTGGCCGAGGCCAGCATTCCGTGTCCGACGCCGGTGCATGGGCGGGACGGACGCGCACTCAGGCAATTGTGCGGACGGCCCGCCGCCATCGTGACGTTTCTGGCCGGCATGTGGCCCCGGCGGATCA
The DNA here is from genome assembly GCA_016763915.1 of Rhodospirillales bacterium. The sequence continues at coordinate 208 of JAESSX010000058.1, read as the reverse complement.
CCCCCGATCATACCGCCGAGGTCGGCCGCGCCCTGGCGGAACTGCATCTGGCCGCCGGCGATTTTACCATGACCCGCGCCAACGACCTGTCCCTGGACGGCTGGCGGCCGTTGCTGGGGCGCTCGGAATCCCGGGCCGACGAGGTATCCCCCGGACTGGCCGGGGAATTGAGCGACCAACTGGATGTTTTGGAGAAGCACTGGCCCGC
>JAESSX010000057.1 GCA_016763915.1 Rhodospirillales bacterium | reverse complement strand
TCAACAAGTTGATTTCCTCGGCGGGCGTGGCCCGGCGAAGAGTGCCGTTATGCGGTCGAACCCAAAGCTCCCCGGGTGCGACGATGCGGTAACTGACGATGCCTATCATGTGACCCTCCAGACGAGTGCGTTTGGAGTTCGTAGCGCAATCTCTGTGCCAGAGGGAGTTCCCGGGCAAATGCCCCCATGCACCGGCGTTTTTGGTGCTGGATAAGGCTTTTCGGGATCAGTGAATACCGTTGAAATGCCGGGGGCGGGACCGGAAGGTCAAAAATCGTGTCAAAATGGGACGCAACATGAATTTCCGCCGCAATCGCCTATCATCAGGGGCGGCCGGCCCCCAAAGGGAGGGGGGAGGCGCCATCGCGGCTAAAAACGCGACCTGACAACACCGGGGATGGATTCCCGGCGAACAGACGGGGTCCGTTCAGAGCACGTCCTTCATCAGGGCTTCGGCGTCGTGGCGGCCGTGGTCCCTGATCGCGCGCCACACCTTTTCCGGCGTCAGCGGCATATCCATATGGATGACGCCGTGGTCTTTCAGGGCGTCGAGGACGGCGTTGACGACGGCGGGGAGCGAGCCGACGCATCCGGCCTCGCCGGCGCCCTTGACGCCGAGCGGATTCTTCTTGGTCGGCGCGCCTTCGTAATATTCGATGTCCATTTTGGGCACCATGTCGGCGCGCGGCAGGCCGTAATCCATCAACGACCCGGTGATCAACTGGCCGCTGTCCGCGTCATAAAGGATGTTTTCGGTGATCGCCTGGCCGATGCCCTGGGCGATGCCGCCCATGACCTGACCGTCGGCCAGCATGGGATTGATGATGGTGCCGAAATCGTCGACCACCCAATAGCCGGTGATGTCGATGACGCCGGTTTCCGGGTCGACCTCGACGGCGCAGGCGTGGCAGCCGCTGGGAATGGAAATGACGCCCCGCTCAAACGTGGTCCCGGTGTCCAGCCCCCCCGCCGCCATGGCGGAGCGTTCCGCGTCGAGAGAGGCCTCGATGACCTCGTTCATGGAAATCGAGCCGCCGGAGGCTTGATCGCTGAAAAGACCGTCCTTGAACGTCACCTTGGAGACATCCGACTGCAACAGATGCGCCGCCAGCGAGGCCGCCTTTTCGATGATTTCATCGGCCGCCTGGGCGACCGCGTTGCCGCCCAGTTCCATACCGCGCGAGCCGCCGTGACCGCCGCCGATGGGGGTCGCCGCGGTGTCGCCCTGGGTATATCGAACACGTCCGAAATCGATACCCAGACGCGCCGCCAGTAATTGCGCCAATGAGGTTTCGTGCCCCATGCCGGTGGACTGGCTGCCGACCGCCAGCGAAACGGACCCGTCGGCGGAGAATTTGACGCCGGCGAATTCCTTCGGCCCGCCGCCGGTGCATTCCAGATAGGGCGCTATGGCAAAGCCGAACAGACGCCCGGCCTGTTTGGCCTTGTCCGCCCGCGTGGGGAAGGTACCGGGATCTGCCATTTCCAGCGTGCGCTCGAAGAGGTGCGGGAAATCGCCGGAATCGATGTCCAGGCCCATTGGCGTCACGTGGGGCAGGGCGTCCGGCGTCATCAGGTTCTTGCGGCGGATTTCGACCGGGTCGAGGCCCAGCTTGCGCGCCGCGTATTCGATGATGCGTTCGGTCTGGTACGTCGCCTCGGGACGCCCGGCGCCCCGGTAAGGGTCCATCGGGGCGGTGTTGGTGAACACCGCCCGGCCCCGGTAATACATCGCCGGAAAGACGTAGGGGCCGCCCTGGGTGCGGGCCGAGCCGCCGGTCGGCGTGAACGGGCCGACGGTCCAGCAATAGGCGCCGATGGCGCCGACGGTTTCCGTATGCAGGGCGAGGAAGGTGCCGTCGTTGTTCAGCGCCAGTTGGACCCGGCTGGTCTGTCCGCGGCCGTGGGTGTCGGACAGGAAACTGTCCGAGCGTGAATTGATCCATTTGACCGGGCGGCCAAGTTTTTTCGCCGCATACAGCACCATCGGCGGTTCCGGATAGGCGCTGTTCTTGACGCCGAAGCCGCCGCCGACATCGGGCGCGATGTGATGCAGCTTGTCCTTGTCGATGCCCAGCACGTTTTCGGCGAAGGTGTCGCGGTTGGCGTGCACGTTCTGGGTCGAATTGTACAAGGTGTAGCGGCCGCTGGCGGCATCATAACTGCCGACGCAGCCCCTGGGTTCGATGGGCACCGCCGTTACCCGGTTGTTTTCCAGGTCCAGCGTGATGACGTGATCGGCGTCGCGCATGGCCTGCTCAGTGCCTTCCTGGTCGCCCAGTTCAAAATCGAGGCAGAGGTTGCCCGCGATGTCGTCCCACAACTGCTGCGCCCCGGGGGCCAGCGCCCTGACCGGGTCGGTGACGGCGTCGAGCACCTCATAATCGACCTCGATCAACTCGAGCGCGCTGTCGGCGATTTCCTGGCTTTCCGCGACGACGAAGGCGACCGGCTCACCGACATAACGAGCGACGTCGACGGCCATGCAATGGCGCGGCGGTTCGTTCAGATCGGAATCGCCGCGGCCTTTGCGGATGGCGGTTTTCGTCGGCAGGGTGCCCATGCCTTCGGCGACCCATTCGCGCCCCGTGATGACCAGAAGAACGCCGTCCAGGGCGCGGGCCTCGGAGGTGTCGATGGCGTTGATACGGGCATGGGCATGGGCCGAGCGCAGGACGGCGGCGCGGGCCTGGCCGTCCAGGTTGATGTCGTCGGTGTAACGGCCCTTGCCGGTGAGGAAGCGAAGGTCTTCCGTGCGCTTCACCGATTGACCGATGGCAACGTCCGTCATTTTTTATCTCCCGTCGCCGCTTCGACGGCGCGTTTGGCCATGACGCCGATCAGGTGGCTGCGGTATTCCGCCGACGCATGGATATCGTTGTTGAGGCCGTCCGCCGGCACGGTCAGACCGTCGAGCGCGGCGGCGGAAAAGTCCTTGGCCAGCGCCGCTTCCATGTCCGTCGCCCGGAACACGGACGGGCCGGCCCCGGTTACCGCGACGCGGACGCCGGAAGCCGTTTTGGCGACGAAAACGCCGGCCACCGCATAGCGTGACGCCGGGTTGGGGAATTTCGCATATGCCGCGCGCTCGGCGACGGGGAAATCCACGCGCGTGATGATTTCGCTTTCGTCCAGGGCCGTTTCGAACATATCGACGAAGAAATCGTCGGCGTCGATTTGCCGCTTGTTGGTCGTT
>JAESSX010000056.1 GCA_016763915.1 Rhodospirillales bacterium | reverse complement strand
TCACGTCGGTCTCGGTCTTGCTGATCGCCTGCCCCTGCGCCATGGGGCTGGCGACGCCGACGGCGATCATGGTCGGCACCGGCAAGGGCGCGGAGATGGGTGTCCTGTTCCGCAAGGGCACGGCGCTGGAAATCCTCGCCAAGATCGACACCGTGATGCTCGACAAAACCGGCACCCTGACCAAGGGACTGCCGGAACTGACCGATTTCGATGTCTTGCAAGGGGAGGCGGATGAAACCCTGCGCCTCGTCGCCGCCGCCGAAACCAAAAGCGAGCACCCCATCGCCGAGGCCATCGTCCGCGCCGCCCGGGAAAAAGGTCTGGACCTTCCCGCCGTCGGGGCGTTCAACGCCGAACCCGGGTACGGCATCGAAGCCGATGTGGAAGGCCGTAAAGTCCAGGTCGGGGCCGACCGGTACATGGAACGGCTCGGCATCGACCTCGGTCCCGTCGCCGGGCGCGCCGCCGTGCTGGCCGATCAGGCGCGCACACCGCTGTACGCCGCCATCGATGGCCAGCTGGCCGCCATGATCGCCGTCGCCGATGCGCTCAAACACGGAAGCCGGGACGCCATCGCCACGCTTCAGGGCATGGACATGGAAACCGTCATGGTGACCGGCGACAACGAACGCACGGCGCGCGCCATCGCCGCTGAAGTCGGCATCGACCGCGTCCTGGCCGAGGTCCTGCCTGACCGCAAGGCCGAGGAGATCAAGCGGCTGCAATCGCAAGGCCGCAAGGTCGCCTTCGTCGGCGACGGCATCAACGACGCCCCGGCGCTGGCCCAGGCCGACGTCGGCATCGCCATCGGCACCGGCACGGATATCGCCATCGAAGCCGGCGACGTGATTTTGATGTCCGGCGACTTGCGCGGTATCGTTAACGCCAGGCATTTGTCGCGGCGCACGCTGGCGACGATCCGGCTCAATTTCTTCTGGGCCTACGCCTACAACGTGGCGCTCATACCCGTCGCCGCCGGGGCGCTCTATCCGTGGATGGGGGTGTTGCTGAGCCCCATGCTGGCCGCCGGCGCCATGAGTTTCTCCAGCATTTTCGTGGTTACCAATTCGCTGCGGTTGCGCCGGTTTCAGGCCCCCGCTGTCGCCGGACAAGGAGCAGGACAATGAATATAGGAGCTGCCGCCGATGAAACGGGCGTTTCCGCCAAGACCATCCGCTATTACGAAAGCATCGGCCTGATTCCGCCGGCCAGGCGGGCGGAAAACGGCTATCGCGATTACACCGGGTTCGATATCGAAATCCTGAAATTCATCCAGCGCGCCCGCAAACTGGGGTTTACCGTCAAGGATGTCAGCGGGCTGCTGGCGCTTTGGCATGACAAGAAGCGCACCAGCGCCAGCGTCAAGGCGTTGGCGCTCAGCCATATCGCCGAGGTCGAACAGCGTATTGTCGATCTTCAATCCATCCGCGACACCCTGATCGACCTGACCGACCGCTGCCACGGCGACGACAGGCCAGACTGTCCGATCCTGGAGGATTTTTCCTCGGGTCAAGACGCGGGGGAATAACGCAATGGAACGATTTTCCGATCCTGTACTAGTGCATGCTCCGACGGCGATTGGCTCCGGAATACTGCTCATCCAGATAACTCCGGCGGTCGGGGCCGAAGAACTCGGACACCCGGATGAAGGGGCGGTTGTTTTCGACCAGGGCGCAAATCCGGCTATAAATCGCGAGGGCCGAAATCGGCTTGGCCAGAAATTCCGTCATGCCGGCGTCGCGTGCGGTGTAGATATGGCGCAGTTCCGTATTGGCGGAACAGACGATGACCGGAATGAAAGAATTGGGGCTGTTCGGGTCCTGGCGCACCCTGTTCAGGAACGCCATGCCGTCCACGCCATCGCTCCAATCGCTGAGGATAATATCGACGGGGAAATGACGGAACATGTTCCAGGCGACATCCGGGTCCGGGGAACTCAGCACCGTCGGCACGCCGAACTCGCTGAACACGTCGGTCAGCAGCTTACGAATCAACAAATGCTTTTCGAGCACAAGGATGCTCAAAGCTCTCAGGTCGTATGCCTGCATTATAGTCCTTGTTTATTTTAGAGTGTTGTTATTCGCTAAAATTTATACCTGATTTCGATTGATATATATCAAAACCGGTGAAAATTCCACTTAAAACGAATTGTCGTAAATGTTGAAACAAAACACAGAAAATCAACGTAAGGATCAACGATCCTCCCGGCCGTCCGCCGGACAGGGCAGGGGGGCTTCGCGCCGGCAACCGCAATTCCGCCTCAATCCAAAGCGACAGGTTTTTTTCGTCGTCCTCGCCCTGGCTGGGATCGCCATCGGTTACGGCCTCGGCTTCCTGAACAAAAAATCTCCCCCGCCGGCTATTCCCGAAATACCGCGCCACGGGGTCAACCAGGAAACCCCGTCCAGGGCGGCGGCGCCTGTCCGCCCTTACGAAGAACCGTTGCCCAGGGACATCATCGAAAATCCTGTCGAAGCCATAGACACCATAGACAGGAGGGCGCTGCCCACGTTGAAGGTGACGGTGGAAACGGCGCGCCCATTGACGACCGAAACGGTTCGCACGCCGGCGCCGGAAGAGCCTCTTTCCGCGGCCGTTGAGCCCGCCCCCGAGACGCCCGGCCCCGAACCGGAAGCGCAGGCCGAACAGCTTGCCGCGGCCATTCCCGTTCCCGGGCCGGCGGCCGTTGCCAAAATCACACCCAAAATCGCCATCGTCATCGACGATCTCGGCATCGACAAGCCCCGGACCGCGCGCGCCATCAAACTGAAAGGCCCGTTGACCCTGTCGTTTATGACCTATGCCTCCGGCCTCGCGAAACAGACGCAAGCCGCCCGCGACGCCGGCCATGAACTATGGATGCATATCCCCATGGAACCCAGCAGCACCGACATAGACCCTGGGCCGAATGTCCTGCTGACCGGTCTGCCGAAAGAGGAATTGCGGACCAGCATCCAGTGGAACCTGAGCCAGTTCAGCGGCCATGTCGGGGTCAATAACCACATGGGCAGCCGTTTTACCGCCGATCTGGAGGGGATCCGGGTGGTGATGGAGGAATTGAAGAAACGCGATCTGTTGTTTCTCGACTCGATCACCTCCGGGCGCTCCGTCGCCCGCCGGGCGGCGCGCGAAGTCGGGGTGCCCTTTATCGGGCGCAACATCTTTATCGACCATCTGGAGGATACCGCGGAAATCAGGAAACGCCTCGCTGAAGTCGAACGGCTGGCGTCCGAGTCCGGTTATGCCGTCGCCATCGGCCACCCGCGGGAAAAAACGCTGCAGGCCCTGGGCCCCTGGCTGGACACCATCGAAAGCAAGGGGTTCCGGCTGGTTCCTTTATCGACGCTGATCAAAAAGCCTTGACCTTACTGCCGCTGGAACATGTAAATTTTATAACCCAAGACGTTACAGGAGTTTAAAATGACGAAAAAATATCGGGTTTTGGGGATGACCTGCGGCGGTTGCGCCAGTTCGGTTACCAAGGCGCTGCAGGTTGCCGCCCCGGACGCCTCCGTCGAGGTCGACCTTGACGCCAAGGAAGTCAGCGTCGGCGGCATCCCCGATGACGCGACGGTTCAACACGCCGTCGAAGGCGCCGGTTTCGAATACGGCGGGCCGGCTTAAGTCCCGACCGATCGCTCAGGAATTGCCGGTGGCGAATTTCACCGCTTCCCTGGCGGCGAAGATCAGGGCCTGGGCCTTGTTGCAGCTTTCCTGGTATTCGCTTTCCGGGTCGCTGTCGGCAACCACGCCGCCGCCGGCCTGAACGTACAGAAGGCCGTCCTTGAGGACGGCGGTGCGCAGCGCGATGCAGGTATCCATGTCGCCGTTGGCGCCGAAGTAGCCAATGCAGCCGGAATAGACGCCGCGCCGTTCCGGTTCCAGTTCGTCGATGATTTCCATGGCGCGGACCTTCGGCGCGCCGGAGACGGTGCCCGCCGGAAACCCCGCCAACAGGGCGTCGATGGCGTCAAAGCGGGGATCGAGTTCACCGTCCACGTTAGACGCGATATGCATGACGTGGGAATAGTACTCGATGGTGAACTGTTCGGTGACCTCGACCGTGCCGACCTTGGCGACCCGGCCGACGTCGTTGCGCCCCAGATCGAGCAGCATCAGGTGCTCGGCGATTTCCTTGGGGTCGGCGAGAAGGTCTTCGGCCAGCGCCTTGTCCTCTTCCGGGGTCGCGCCGCGTTTGCGGGTTCCGGCCAGCGGCCTCAGGGTGACTTTGCCGTCCCGGACCCGGACCAGGATTTCCGGGCTCGAGCCGACGACGGAGAAGTCCCCGAAGTCGAGGAAGAACAGAAACGGGGACGGATTAAGCCGCCGCAAGGCCCGGTAAAATGAAATCGGAGGCAGCGTGAACGGCAGCTTGAAGCGTTGCGATGGAACGATCTGGAAGGCATCGCCCGCGTTGATGTAGTCGACCGCACGATTGACCATCCCGTGGAAATTCTCGCGGGTCATATTGGATACCGGCTCGGGCAACGGCTGGTCGGACGGCGCCTCGGCCGAATGGGGAGAAGAGACCGCATCGAAGTCGCGCACGACTTCGGCCAGCCGTTCCACCGCCGCTTCATGAGCGGCCTCGGCGCCGAGGGCCGGTTGCGGCCAAACGGGGGTGATAATGGTGACCGTGTCTTTTAACGAATCGAACACGGCCATCACCGTCGGCCTCAGGAAAATACTGTCGGGCGCGCCGATAACATCGGGATTGCCGTCGGGCAGTTTTTCCACCAGCCGCACCATGTCATAGGCCATGTAGCCGACCAGACCCGAAGCCATGGGCGGCAAGTCGCCGGGAATGTCGATCCGGGATTCCCTGACCAGGGCGCGGAGCGATGAGATAGCCCCGGAGGCCTCGGACACGGGGCAGGGGAGATAACCGTCCGGGGAGTCCGTAGCCCTACGGTTGATTTCGGCCCGGTCCCCGAAGCAACGCCAGATCAGATCAGGGCGCAGGCCGATAAACGAATACCGCCCGCGGTTGGCGCTTCCTTCGACGGACTCGAGGAGAAAACTGTTGGGTTTCCCCTTGGCCAGCTTGAGCATGGCCGAGACAGGGGTCTCCAGGTCCGAGACCAGGGTGGTCCAAACGACCTGCGCCCGTCCCTGTCCGCTGTCGCCATAGGCTTCGGCAAAAGCGGAAAATTCGGGTTGTGTCTGCACGTTAAGGCTCAACGCCTCCGGCGGCGGGACGACCCGGTAAACAGGCTGGCGACGGCGTCACGGTTGACGCTGACGCCGTAACGCGCCCGCAAGGCACCCGCCAACTGGGCATGG
>JAESSX010000055.1 GCA_016763915.1 Rhodospirillales bacterium | reverse complement strand
GCAGTTACGAATGATTTCGTCAACAGGAGTTGGCGCTGCGCCGAAATTTTTTTCTATACCGCTGCGCGCCGACGCAACTAAGTCCGGGTCCGGCGGAGTTGGTGAAATTCCTTTGAAATCAATAAGTTCACTATCCCCTAAGGGTATCTCTCCGGCGCTGTTCAGGACCTCGAACACATCGTTCGCGGATTCCGTTAAAATCGCGCCCTGGCGGATCAGGTTGTTGGTTCCGCGCGCCCTGGGGTCGACGGCGGCGCCGGGCACGGCATAGACATCGCGGCCCTGCTCCAAGGCCATGCGCGCCGTGATCAGGGACCCTGAGCGCGGGCTCGCCTCGACCACCACGACGCCCCGGGCGATGCCGGATATCAACCGGTTGCGGCGCGGGAAATGGCGGGCCTGGGGTTGGGTGCCCGGCGCGATCTCGGACACCATCACCCCTTCGCCGCGCAGCCTGTCGTAGAGGTCGGCGTTCTCCTTCGGGTAGATCACATCGACGCCGCCGCCCAGCACCGCGGCCGTGCCGGTGCCAAGGGCGCCGCGATGGGCCGCCGCGTCGATCCCCCGGGCCATGCCTGAGACCACCAGCAATCCGCCCTGGCCGAGGTCGCGGGCGATCTTTTCGGCGAACCCGAGCCCGTTGACGGAGGCGTTGCGCGCGCCGACGACGGCGATGGCCTTTTTGCGCAAAAGGTGCGTGTGGCCGAGGGCATTGATCAGCGGCGGCGCGTCTTCGATATGGCCGAGCAGCGGCGGATAGTCCGGCTCGCCCCGGCCGATCGGCACGGCGCCGATTTTGTCCAGGGCCTCCATTTCCCGTTCGGCGGCGGCGAGCGTCGCCACCTTGAGTCGCCCCGCCCGGCCGCCGCGCCGGGCCATTTCCGGCAGCGCGTCGAGCGCCGCGCGGACGTTGCCGAATCGCTCCAGCAGTTTGTAAAAGGTAATCGGCCCGACGTTGTCGGACCGGATCAGGCGCAGCCAGTCCAGCCTGTCGGCGGCAGTCAGGGTCTGGGATTTGTTCATGGCGGCGGACAACCAAAAATAAGTTCCTGTTACGTTCTATTACAGGCGATGGTTGTCACGCAAGGGGAAAACGCCAAACGGCTTGCAAAGGGTGTGCGCGCTACTTCGTCCGCTTGAGCATCCAGGCCGGGATCAGGGTGGCGATAAAGACCATGCAGATGATCAGGAAGGCGTCCTGGAATCCGAACGTAATGGCCTGGGCGTGGATGACCGAGCTTAGGTAATTCAGCGCGCCCGACTGTTGCGCGGCCTCGGAGAGGCCCTGTTCCGACAGCACGCGTTGGACCTTGTCGATCAGTTCCCCCGACAGGACGTTGGCCGGCGTCTGCGTCGCGGTCAGCGCGTCGGCGTGAAAGGCGGTGCGGTATTCGGAGATCGCGACCACGCAGTTGACGCCGAAGGCGCCGCCCAGTTGGCGGGTGAAGTTATAGGCCCCGGCGGCATGGTTGAGCCGTTCGGTGGGAACGGTGCGCATGGCCGCCGCCCCCATGTTGGGCATTACCAGGCCGAGCCCGAAGCGGCTGAGGACGGCGAACATGGCGATCATCAGGAACGGCGTATTGACGTCGGAAAAGGACAATAGATAGGCGGCGAAGGCGAACAGCGCGACGCCGGTCATGATCGGCAGGTGCGGCGGCACGCGGTCGGCCAGCCGTCCGGAAAACGGAATCATCGTCACCAGCAGCAATCCCGCCGGCACCAGCACCATGCCCGCCTTGGTCGGGGTGAAACCCTGCACCGCCTGGGTAAACACGGGAATGGCGTAATTGGTGGCGAAATTTCCGGCGCCGAAGGCGAAGGCGATGACCATGGCGGCGGCGAACCGCGGATTGAGGAACAGGGTCAGGTCGAGCAGCGGCGCCTTGGCGTGGGCCTGCCAGTAGACAAAGGCCACCGACGCGCAAAGGCCGATGAAAAAGAGGCCCAAGATTCCGTCCGACCCCCAGCCCCAGCGCTGGCCGTTGCCGACGCCGGCCATCAGGCAGACCAGGGCCGTGGCCAGCAGGACAAACCCGGTCCAGTCGAATTCCGGCAGTTGCCTGGAGAATTTCTTGCCCGGCATGAATACCAGGCCCATGGCGAAGGCGATGGCGACGAGCGGTATGGGGGCGATGAAAATATGCCGCCAGGTCAGGGCGTCGATGGTGAGGCCGCCGACCAGCGGCCCGAAGCTGGGCGCCAGCGTTACCCCCATGCCGTACAATCCCATGGCGAAGCCCCGGCGGTTGGCCGGGAAGACGGAAATAATCGTCGCCATCACCAGCGGCTGGATCACGCCGGCGGAAAACCCCTGCATGATGCGGCCGATGATCAGGACCTCGATGGTCGGGCTGACAACGCAGATCACCGCGCCGATGGTAAAAATGATCAACGTCAACGAATACGCCAGCCGCTGGCCGAAGGCGCGCACCACCCAGGTGTTGAGCAACTGGCTGGCGACCATGGAGGAAATGAACGCGGTCGCCGCCCATTGGGCCATGTCCTGGCCGACGCCGTAGGCGCCCATGATGGAAGGCACGGCGACGTTGACCATGGTCGCTGACAACACCATGGACATGGCGCCGATCATGCCGGCGATGGTCACCAGCCAGCGATAGGCGGGCCCATAGCGGTCGAATTGCTGTTCAAGGGTTGCGGATGTCAATGTTGACTTCGACCATCATGCCCGGACGCAGCAGGTCATCCTTTTGATCAATGGCGATGCGCACCGCCATGCGTTGGGTAATTTTGGTGAAATTGCCGCTCGGGTTGGGGCTCGGCAGCAGGGCGAACTCGCTGGTGGTGGCGTTGCCGATGCTCAGCACCCTGCCGATGAAGGGAATGTCCGGGTAAGCGTCGACACTGACCTCGACCGGTTGCCCAGGTTTCAGTTTGCGGATCAGGGTTTCCTTGATGTTGGCCTTGACCCAGATTTTGGCTGGGTCGTGCACCAGCGCCAGGCGTTGTCCCGGGGTGACGTATTCGCCGACCTTGATGAAGGTCTTGTCGACGACGCCGTCGACCGGGCCGCGGATGGTGCGGTCGGCCAAATCCAGTTTCTGTTTTTCCAGCTGGACCAGCAATTCGGTCTTGCGGTGGGTGAGGATGGCGATATCTCCGTCCAACACGCCCAGTTGCGACCGCTCGGCCCTGGCCTCGGCCAGCTTGGCATCGGCCGCCTTTAGCCTGGCCAGGGCGATCTGGTGTTCGCGTTGGACCCGGCTATGGGCGTTTTCGGCCTGGTCCAGTTGCCGGCGCGAGACTACCTTGCGCTCGAAAAGGGATTTGGCGCGCTCGAATTCCCGCATCGCCAGTTTGATCTGGGGCTGCAGCGACGACACGGCGACGCGGACGGCATCGCGTTCGGATTGTTGCGATAAAAACAGGCTGGCGGTTTTTTCATCGACCATGCGGCGTTCGGCGGCCAGCCGGCCGCGTTCGGCGTCGAGCCCGGCGGACTGGGCGTTCAGTTCGGAAATTCGCAATTTCGATTCCCGGGAATCGATGATCAACAACACCTGGCCTTGGGAAATCAGGCTGCCCTCGGTGATCTCCAGGGCCGTCACCCAGCCGGCGACACGGCTGGACACGGTGATCAGGTCGGCCTCGATACGGGAATCCTCGGCATAAACGTAATTGAACCGGTGATAGACTTCCCGGCCGCCGAAGAACACGGCGATGGCGGCGACGGTGAGAATGATCAAGGGCCGCATTTTCCGGCTTGAAGCAGACCCGGGCGTCTTGTCCGCGGCATGGCCGGCAGGCGCGGTTCCGGTTTTATTGTCGGCGCCGTCGGGCATGGGGGCGGGATCCTTAAACGTTTGGGGCCAAAGGTCATAAGGGACGAATTTCGTCCCTTGGTCAGATTGTATACACTTTAACAGGGTTTCCGCCAGCAGGGAAATAGCGGCGAACGCGGGCCGCTAGCCGCCGATTTTCGATTCCTCGCCGCGGATCAGCCGTTCGATATTGGCCCGGTGGCGGAAAATGGACAACACCACCAGCGCGCCGCCCGTAATCACGACCGGATAGGCGCCGGCCCAGAAGGCATAGGCCGGCGCCGCCAGCAGGCCCAACAACGCTGCCAGCGAGGAATAGCGGAACACCGCCGCGGTGATCAGCCAGACGACACAAGCGGCGGCGCCGGCCGGGAAATACGCCCCCAGCAAGACCCCCAGCGTCGTCGCCACGCCCTTGCCGCCCTTGAATTTCAGCCACACCGGATAATTGTGGCCGATGACGGCGGCAAACCCGGCGGCCAGCCCGACGTCGAGCCCTTCGAAGAACCCCCAGTTGCGCCCGACCACGAAGACCACCAGCCAGCCCTTGCCGCCGTCCAGTAACAGCGTCGCCGCCGCCAGGCCCTTCCTGCCGGTGCGCAGCACGTTGGTGGCGCCGATGTTGCCGGACCCGATGGCGCGCACATCGCCGAGCCCGGCCATGCGGGTCAGCACCAGGCCGAAGGGGATGGAGCCCAACAGATAGCCGCCCAACACGGCGATCAGGAATTGCAGGGAGAATCCATCAACCGGTCCGGTCATGGCTTATTCGTCCGGCTCGAACACGGTGCGCCCGTCGATGATGGTCCTCAGCACGCGGCCCTGCACCGGGCGGCCGTCGAAGGGCGAGTTCTTGGCCTTGCCGATAAGCGCGTCGGCGTCCACTTTCCAGCCCTCGTCCGCATCAAACAGCACCAGATCGGCGGGCGCGCCCTTTTCCAGCCGGCCCGCCGGCAGTCCCATCAGGCGGGCCGGGGCCGAGGTGATCAGAGCCAGCACGTCTACCAAGCCCATATGGCCGTTGTGGTAGAGTTCCAGCGATACCGCCAGCAGCGTGTTGAGCCCTATGCCGCCGGGGGCGGCCTGAGCGAACGGAAGGCGTTTGGATTCTTCGTCCCGGGGCGAGTGGTCGGACGCGATGGCGTCGATGGTGCCGTCGGCCAGCCCTTCGACAACCGCCTGGCGGTCGTCTTCGCCGCGTAACGGCGGCGACAGTTTGGCGAAGGTGCGGTAATCGCCGATGGCGTTTTCGTTGAGCGCGAAATAGGGCGGTGCGGTGTCGCAGGTGACGTTGAGCCCACCGGCCTTGGCCCGGCGGACGGCGTCGATGCCGGCTTTCGTGGAAACATGGGCGATGTGAAGCCGGCCGCCGGTGAGGGAGGCCAGGCGCAGGTCGCGTTCGACCATGATCACCTCGGCCTCGGTCGGGATTCCGAACAGCCCCAGCCGGGTCGCCACCTCCCCGGCGTTCATGACGCCGCCGGCGGCGAGGCTGGGTTCTTCCGGGTGCTGGACGATCATCAGCCCGAAGGTGGAGGCGTAGCTCAGCGCCTGGCGCATCACTTGCGCGTCGGCGACGGCGCGCACGCCGTCGGTAAAGGCGACAGCGCCCGATTCCGCCAACAAGCCTAATTCGGCCAGTTCCTCGCCTGCCAGCCCTTTGGTCACGGCGCCGTAAGGGTAGACCTTGGCCATGCCCTGCTTGCGCGCGCGCCGGGCGACGAATTCGACCACCGACATGTCGTCGATGACCGGTTCGGTGTTGGGCAGGCAGACCGCCGACGTCACCCCGCCGGAAACCGCCGCCGCCACCGTCGCCGCCAGATCACCGATCTCGATGCGCATGTCGATCAGTCCCGGGCACAGGCACTTACCCTTGCAATCCACCACCTGGATGTCCCTGAGGGCATCTTTCT
>JAESSX010000054.1 GCA_016763915.1 Rhodospirillales bacterium | reverse complement strand
GCCGGAGGAACGGGCCATTGCGGCGGTTCTGCATGGGACGATTTCCCAGATTGCTGAAAATATCGGGCGTGGCGCCGCGCCGGCCGAGCAAGCCGACTGGGGCGCGGAGCAGCTGCTGCGGGCCGGGTTCGCATCGGTCGATTACTTAAGCGTTCGGGATGCCGAGACTTTAGACGCCGTCAACGACGCGTCGCGCCCGGCCCGGGCTCTCGCCGCCGCCACGCTGGGCACGACGCGGCTGATCGACAACGTGGCCGTTTAGGGTCGGGCGGACGGGAACCTCTCATGGAAGGATATCTGGGCCTTTTCGCCAGCGCCCTGCTGGCCGCAACCATCCTGCCGTTTTCATCCGAAGCCGTTCTGGTCGGGCTGATGGCGGCGGGGAATTACGACACGGCCGGGCTATGGGCGGTGGCCAGCCTCGGCAATGTGCTGGGCGCGTGCGTCGACTGGTGGCTGGGGCGGTACTGTCTGCACTGGCGGGACCGGCGCTGGTTCCCCGCTTCCAAGGATCAACTGGACCGCGCCAGCCAATGGTTTTCCCGCTATGGGGTGTGGTCCCTGTTGTTGGCCTGGGTGCCGGTGATCGGCGATCCGCTGACCTTCTGCGCCGGCATCATGAGGGTTAACTTCCGGCTGTTCGTGGTCCTCGTCACCATCGGCAAGGCCGGGCGCTATGCCGCCGTGGTGATGGCCGCGGCAAGCATCTTGTAGGGCGGCGGCGCGGTCGGACTTCAACTGGAAAAAAAGTCCCAGATATGCGAAACTCAAGCCAACACGGCTCCCGCAACACGGCTCCCGCAAGACGGAGAACGCTCCATGAGCATGGACGATCTGGACGCCGAAGTCAGTTATCTGATGCAGCAGTTGGAAGGCGACCCCGGCGACCTTCACGAAATCCATTTTCGCCTGCACCAAATTCTCGCGACGTTCCGCGCCGAAGGTTTGCCGGTGCCGGAAAACCTGGCCAGAATGGAACGGGAACTGGACACCCGCTTCGCCAGAGACTCCCAGGGCTGACCGCCTAAGGCTTGGTGTAGGTGATCCGGTAAAGGACACCGCGCTGGTCGTCGGAAACCAGCAACGAGCCGTCCGCCAGTTCCTTGACATCCACCGGCCGTCCCCAGGGCGTGTTCCCCTGCAGCCATCCGTCGGCGAATGTTTCCTTCTTCACCGGCTTCAGTGTTTGCGCATCGAAGCGGATGCGCACCACGCGATAGCCGTCGGGAACGGAGCGGTTCCAGGATCCGTGCTGGGCGACGAAAGCGTCACCCCTGGCGTCGGGCGGGAACATGGCGCCGCGATAGAAACTGATGCCCAGCGATGCCACATGGGCGTTGAAAGCGATGACCGGAAACACCGGCGTTCGGGGCAGGGGGGCGCCCAGGAATTCGGCCGTGCGGTCGCGGCCGCCGCCGAAATAGGGAAATCCGAACCACAGGCCTTTTTCGGGGGCGTGGTTGAATTCGTCGGGCGGGCTGTCGTCGCCCATGTTGTCGGCGCCGTTGTCGGTGAAATAAAGCTCGCCCGTCGCCGGCTGGAAATCGAACCCGACCGAATTGCGCACACCGCGCGCGAAAAATTCCGGCGCCCCGCCATCCTTGTTCAAGCGCACGATGGCGCCTTCCAGGCCGTCCGGGCGGCAGATGTTACACGGCGAGCCGACGCCGATGTAGAGTTTGCCGTCCGGCCCGAAGCGGGCATAGCGCCAGCCGTGCCAGGCGTCGTCGGGAAGTTTGGCGAACAGCACGTCCGCGCGCGAACGGGCGAGCGTAGCCAGGTCCGGCGCGCGGAAGCGCACCACCCGGTGCCGTTCGGCGACGTAGAGCCATCCGTCCCGCCAATCGATGCCGTTGGCGACCTTGAGGCCGCGCAGCACCGGGCGCACCTCGTCCGCGCGGCCGTCGGCGTCTGCGTCCAGGACGGCGTACACGGTATCGCCGCGCGTGCCGACGAAGACGACGCCAAGCGACGGCGCCACCGCCATCGACCGGGCGCCGGGCACACGGGCGTACTGTTCGATTTTGTAGCCGGGCGGCAAACGGATCAGGTCAAGCGGCTCCAGTGCGCCGGCCGTGCCCGGCGGCACCAGGATCGCGCCGAGACACAGACCGGCCAAAAGGGCAGCGGGGCGGAACATGGGGAAAGTATGGAGCGCCGGATGTGCCGGTTCAAGGCGGGCAAAATAAAACCGGCGTCCCATCGGAAAACGCCGGTTTGTTATTGTTAAAATTTCCGTGCCGGGGTCACCGCAGGTAGACGTGAACCTCGTTGGATTTGGCGCTGGCCAGGGTCTTGGCGGAAACGGCGACGCGTGCCGGCGGCAGGCCCATTTCAATCAGCGCGCGGAGGACTTCCTCGGCATGGCGGCGTGATTTATTGGAATTCAACGCCACCCGGGCGGCGCCGCCCGAGGACGGAGCCACGGCGACCAGGTCGAAAACGGCGCCCGGACGGCGTTCCAGCACGCGGCTGATGGCGTGGTACAGGGCTTGTTGATAGGGAACCTTGTTGCGGTCGAAGCGGATCACCACCAACGGGCGCTTGCCGGTGGTGTCCGACGGCCTGGCGGCGAGGGTGACGTTTCGGCCCGCTACCGCCGAGGCCAGCGCCTTGTTGGCCAGGCTGCCGCCGAAAATCTCGCCGGTGCGGATCGCGGCGGACACCAGGTTGAGGTTGGCGCGTTCGGTGGCGACGTAATTGGTCTGGCGGCGAACGTCGTTGGCGACTTCTTTCAGGAGCCGCGAAATCAAAACATCGGTGCGGTTGACCTCGTCTTCCAGGATCGCCAGTTGGCGATGGTCCTCATCGACGGCGCCGGAAACGGCAAAGGATGCGCGCGCCGATTCCGAAAGGTACGACGACATGGTCGAATTGTTGCTGACCCGGTTGGCCAGGGCGTTCATTTCGGTGATGTCGGCGGCGATGCGGTCGAGGTCGGCCTGGGCGCTGTTGAACTGCTGCACCAGGATCGGGTTGCCCGGCGTGGTGCCGACCTGAAGGCGCGCGTTCACCGCGGCGATGGTGCCGTGGTAACGCTGCGAATTGGCGACGATTTTTCCGCGCAAAGCCTGCAACTGGCTGTTATGGGTGGATATGGACGCCTGCAGGCGTTTCAGTTCTCCACGCATGTCGCTGACTTTTTTACCGACGAAGGTCCCGGTGGACTGCCCGGGGGTGACGCCCGTGGGCTTGAAATTAGAGGTGCCCAGCGGCGGCGGGCTGGTGGCGACGATAACGGGTTGGGCGCTGGCGGCCGGTTGGCGGCCGGTGGGCGGGGCGGACTGTTTCGCGGCCGAAGCTGAAACCTGTTTATCACCGTCGGCTGGGCTTTCGCCCGTCAAGGACGGCCAAAGAGTGTTTTCGGTAAATGTACACGCGGAAACGCTCAGAACCGCACCCACAAGAAATATTCGGAATCCACGATAAGCCATCACACGCCCTTGTCTTTGATTCTGGTAGGAATCATCCCCCGTACAACAATAACTACTTTGGGACATAATGAAAGTCCCCTTCCCCCAAATCTATGTAATGGCGGTCTTAGAACTATTGCCAGCGATCTTACTCAAAGAGTAATATCACCACAAGTTACTATTTTCATACACAAATTTCCCTCGAAAATGATGCGTTTCGTGTTCTTGCCATCGCCGCATCGGTGGAGTAGTGTCGCCAGCCTTCGGAAAGGGGGGGGCTGGTCAATTTCCCGCCGCCCGAT
>JAESSX010000053.1 GCA_016763915.1 Rhodospirillales bacterium | reverse complement strand
GTTGGTAAAGACGCGGAAAGAGACGCCGTCGTAACGGTGTAATCCGCGTGAGACCGATAAAGCGGGTGCGTGTCCGAATTGGGTTCTCTTTCGTGGTGTGTGCTACTGCCTAATGCGCAGCAAAAGTGCGCTATGGGCTTCCTGTTGCGTCAGATATTGGCCAGGCTAGATGAGTGCAGCCATGGCAGCGGATAAACCACAGCAAACGACAATTACAAACAGAATAGCCACAAGAAGCGATATGGTTCCCCACCAGGCCGTCTGGCGAAAAGATTTGAACATGCTTACCCATTCGCGGTAGGGGCTTCGGCGTGCGCCGGGCGTCCACTTCTTTTTGATAGCTTGTCGCCGCTTCCAGTTGTTCGATTTTATTCTCATGTTCTGAGATGGTATCAGCAACGCGCGACATGACCTGCTGCATCTCTGGGGCCAGGACAAGGGCGGTCGGTTTTTCGTCCGGCGTGATGCCCGGTGTAGACTTGCCGTTGCGTGTTTTGCTGCCCCAATATAAGTACCGATTATATATGTAAATAGGAACCTATAACTCCACACTGATATTCAAAAGGCTCTTACAGGAGAAACGACATTGGGTGTTTTATCAATTCTAGGAGCATTCGTGCTCGCATTTGGCTATGTCGTTGTCCTAGCACGTGCGTGGACGACAAGCGGCCGGGCAACGAAGGCGGAAGACGTTGGTGGCCTGGTAGCGGTATGGATCCTTTTTCTCGTTGGCGCGCTGCTTATCGCGATTGATATTTTGATATGATCGGCCAAGGTGTACATAGCTCAAGATACCAATAGTATTAATAGTATTTAGGAACCAAAGCAGGCGCGCGGAAAACACGGTTCGCCGCCAGGCTGGTGACTTGGGACGGTTTGCAGCTGCCGGAGTGACCGGCGCCGTTTGTTGGCGAATGATGTTTCTCACGAAAGGAAAATTGAAATGAGTACCAAAACCTTATTGCTCGCCGTGTTGGTTGTGTTTTTGGGAGTAGCTTGCAGTCCGTCGGGCCTTGCGCCGGCAAACCAAGAACACTTAGACATTCTCAAGCAGGGCGTTGATGAGTGGAACAAGTGGCGGGATGAGAATTCTGAAATTAGGCCTGACTTGCGCGGGGTGTCCTTGAGCGGGGCGCGGATTTTCAGCATTTGTTCTTGACGTTTATGAGGATATATGATCTTTTTCCTTAATATTAATAAATTAGGAATTATAGATCGTGGCGTCCCCAGCCTGCTCCGAGTTTTCCGTCATCGCCGCTCAAACCGCCGCTCACCGGGGGCTGGGGCAGGAAAATGACGATAAATGACGACTTTTCCTTCCCAGATTGATAGCAGTATTGTTATTTATCAGATGGTTAGGTCTGTTCAGGGCCGGAAAAATGACGATATCCGGACGATACCGGGACGACTGTCCGACGATCCGGTGACGACATTCGGACGACATTGGGACGATAAACGGAGGCAGGGCTCAGGCCCGGCGTTTGAAGATCACCATCAGGTTGTTGGCCGGCATGCCGACGATTTCCGCCGCCGCCAGTCCGGCCTCGTCGGCGCACGCGGTGACGGCGTCGAGGTCGCGGATGCCCCACGACGGGTCGCGCCGTTTCAGGCTGGCGTCGAATTCAGCGTTGGACGGCGCCGTGTGTTCGCCGCCGCGCATGAACGGGCCGTAAAGGACGGCCACGCCGTCCGGCCTGAGAATGCGTCCGGCTCCGGCCAACAGGCCCCGGCAGCACGCCCACGGCGCGATGTGGATCATATTGGCGGAGAAAATCGCATCGACGTGTTGTGTGAACGGCCACGGGTTCGCGGTGACGTCGAGGTCCAGCGGCGGGCGCAGGTTGGCGGCGTTTACCTCTTCCACCCAGGCGGCGACGGAGGCGCGGCCGTCCGGGTCGGGTTCGGTGGGCTGCCAGATCAGGTCCGGAAAGTGGGGCGCGAAAAAAGCGGCGTGCTGGCCGCTGCCGGCGCCGATCTCCAGCAGCACCCCGGTCTCGGGCAGCACCCTTTTCAGGACCGCCAGGATGGGATCGCGGTTGCGCTCGGTGGCGGGCGCATACTGGCGGCGGTCGGCGTCGGGGACGGGGGGTTCTGTCATTCCCGAAAAGTAGGGGGCAAACCGACCGCAAACAAGAACAAAGCCTTTCGATCAAAGGGTTGCCGCCGCCCGATAGGGTATGTTAGGGAGAGCCCATGATAGACCGAATTAAGGCTCTTATTCTTGGTAGCGGACCCGAAAGGGACTCCGGCGCCGTCGCCGGAGGCGACGACCTGCAGGTCGCCGCCGTCGCCCTGCTGGTCGAGGCGGCGGTGATGGACGGCGACTTCGACGACGCCGAACGCGACGTCATCGCAGCGCTGATCGCGGACCGTTTCGGGCTCGGGGACGACGCCACCCGGGACCTGATCTCCGCCGGGGAAGAGGCCGTGGAACGCTCGCACCAGCTGTACGCCTTCACCCGCGTCATCAAGCAGGGTTTCGAGGTCGAGGACAGGATCGAAATGATCGAGATGCTGTGGGACGTCGCCTGTGCCGACGGAGAAATTCACGATTACGAGGCTAATCTTGTGCGCCGGGTGGCCGGGCTGATCCATGTCTCCGATCGCGACAGCGGCCAGGCCCGCAAAAGGGCCATGATCCGCCAGAATCCGGAACGCTGATTTTCGGGATAGGGCTTGCAACGGCGGTAAAAAGTTCTTTAATCGGGGCAAAGGCCCGCAACGGAGTGAATAATGACTTATATCGTTAACGATAAATGCATTAAGTGTAAACTGATGGACTGCGTCGAAGTCTGCCCCGTGGACTGTTTCTACGAAGGCGAAAACATGCTGGTCATTCATCCCGATGAATGTATCGATTGCGGCGTCTGCGAACCCGAATGTCCGCTCGAGGCCATCCTGCCGGACACCGAGCCCGATATCAGCAAATGGCTTGAGATTAATAACGAATATTCGGCAAAATGGCCGAACATCAACCGCAAGGGCGAACCCCCCGCCGACTCCGACGAATGGCGCGACAAGCCCAATAAGGCGGAACTGTTCAGCGAAAACCCCGGACAAGGCACCTGATAGGCGGCAACGCTTCCTTGGGGCCGATTGATGTCCGTTTTTAGGTTTCTTGCCCTCAGGCATGAACCTTATAGGAGAAACTAACAAAATGGCTAAAAGCACGACCAAGAGCAAGCCTAAGGCCAAGGTCGAAGCCAAGAGCGTGGCTACGTCTCCGGCCAAAAGCGTCGAAAAAGGCAAGGCCAAGGAAACGGCTAATAAGAAGCTGTTGTTCGGCCCCGGAGATTTCGTCGTCTACCCGACGCACGGCGTCGGCCGGGTCACCAGTGTGGAAACCCAGGAGATCGCCGGCCACAAGCTGAAGCTGTTCGTCATTTCCTTCGATCAGGACCGTATGACGCTTCGGGTGCCGGTGACCAAGGCGACGACGTCGGGTCTGCGCAAACTGAGTTCGCGCAAGATGATGGACACCGCC
>JAESSX010000052.1 GCA_016763915.1 Rhodospirillales bacterium | reverse complement strand
TCACGCATGAAGGACTGAAGCTTTTCAACACCGGCAATTTGGCCTGCTATTGTGCCGATCTCGCGCCCTGAGAGCTCCTGATCATTTGTCAGCATTTCAAAAGCATTGGCAAAATCACCAGAAATCATCTGGTTACCGTACCGTCTGCGCATTTCAATAAGCCCTGCCCGATCTTCTACAAAGGTCATTGCAATAGACATCCGTATCAAATTCAACCTCTGTAGTGCAGTTAGTGCTTCATTTCTGCGCCAACCATCACCTAGGATCCTGCGGATGGACGTTGTAAGTCGAGCCCAATCTTTTGCACCCCAGAAAATATCTGTACGCAATATCTCAGCTTCAACACTGCGATCATTCTCCAGCATCACTTCTGCTTCTTCGAATTTTGACTGTTCTACCAAAGCGCGCGCTTCAACATGCCGGCGATTACTTTCAATATCAGCAGGCAAGCGTGGCTCTCGTGTTGCGACTTCTTAGGCATGGCCGGGATGCCGCGCCGGATTCCCGATTACCCTGATGCCTATGCCGGCTGGAACTATGTCAGTTCCATGGGCTCCTACATCACCACGGCGGCGACGTTGCTGTTCTTCTACATCGTGTGGAAGACCCTGACCTCCGGCGAGAAAGTGGCCCCCAACCAGTGGGGCGAAGGGGCGACGACGCTGGAATGGACCGTGGAAAGCCCGGCGCCGTTCCACACCTTCGAAGACCTGCCCGACATGCGGGACAAACAGGCGGCCGAATAGGGCGCGCGCCTTAGAAACGGAACCCGATAATGGCCAAGGCACGTTCCAGAAACGCCAAAACCGCCGTCCTCCTGTTCAGTTTTGCAGGCGGGATGGTCGGGTTGGCTTTCGCTTCGGCCCCGCTTTACCGGCTGTTCTGTCAGATCACCGGTTACGGCGGCACGCCTCAGGTGGTGAGCGAACTGCAGGTGAAGCCTTCGGAGAAAACCATTACCGTGCGCTTCGACGCCAACGTCAACCCAGCGTTGCCGTGGCGCTTCAAGCCCGGCCGGCGGGAAATCACCGTCAAGGGCGGCGTGCCGGCCAATATTGTCTACCTGGCGCGCAATACCTCCGGCGAGACGATGACCGGCACTTCGACCTTCAACGTCACGCCCTACAAGGCGGCACAGTATTTTTCCAAGATCGACTGCTTCTGTTTCACCAAACAGCGCCTGGCGCCGGGGGAAGAGGCCTCGCTCGGGGTGCAGTTTTACGTCGATCCTGAAATTTTCAACGATCCGAATACGCGCGAGGTCAAGGCGATCACGTTGTCTTATACCTTCTACCGCAGCCGCGACGACGACACCGATGCGGAACCGGCGAAACAGGTTCAGATCCCGGCCCGGATAACCGCCCTGGCCGGGCCGGCGAAAAGTTAAAGAGTTCCTACGTAGACGATAGGGGTCCGGTCCGGATTCCTTAATGGAGAATGATAGATGGCAAGTGACACGGTGAAAAAACACCCCTACCACATGGTCCCCCCCAGCCCCTGGCCGATGGTCGGAACCATAGCCGCGCTGATGTTGGCGTTCGGCCTCGTGTGGTACATGAAGGAAGGGTCGAGCATCCTGCTTCTGTCCGGGTTCGCGGTATTGCTCTGGATGTTTTACCGCTGGTGGCGCGACGTCGTCAGCGAAGCCCGCAGCGCCGACGATCACAACGATGTGGTGCGCGGCGGCCTGCGCATGGGCATGGTCTTCTTTATCGCTTCGGAGGTGATGTTCTTCTTCGCCTTTTTCTGGGCCTACTTCAACGCCACGGTGCCGTTCCTGTCGGTGACGGCGCAGGCCGTGTGGCCGCCCGCGGGCGTGGTGCCGCTGAACGCCTGGGAGGTTCCGCTCATCAACACGGTCATCCTGCTGACTTCCGGCGTGACGGTGACCGTTGCCCATAACAAGATTCTCAAAGGCGATAACAAGGGCACGGCCCGGTGGCTGTTGCTGACGGTCCTGCTGGGGCTGACCTTCACCGGTTTCCAGGCTTATGAATATTACCACGCCTCGTTCCCCTTCACCGGCGGGATTTATTCGTCGACCTTCTATCTGGCGACCGGCTTCCACGGCTTCCACGTGCTGGTCGGCACCATCTTCCTGATCGTGTGCTGGTTCCGCGCCCGGGCCGATCACTTCACGGCCGACGCCCACGTCGGTTTCGAAGCCGCCGCCTGGTATTGGCACTTCGTCGACGTGGTGTGGCTGTTCCTGTTCGTCTCCATCTACTGGTGGGGCGGCTCGGGGTATACCCCCGGCTGACCGCCGGGGCCGGGTGGAAGGGCCATCACCACGGACAACGGCTCTTCCCCACCTCTGGCCCCTCTTAAAACGGAACCATCATCCGGGCCGACCTTCGCGGCCGGTGTCGGTGGCCGCGACGCCGCTCATCCTGCCGCCCCTGGAGGGCCTGTCCGTGGCCTTGCAGTACCGCTTCCGCTCAACCGGGGAAACGCCCCGGCCGGGCGGCCGGCAGGCGGCCTCTTTTGCAACCGGAAACCGGCGCCCTGGAGTCAGGCACGGGCCTGGCGCGGCGTTTTAAGAAAGAATTATCTTATCAGCCTTTGCCCCGCGGCGTCACCGCTGGCTTTGCCGGTGGTGAGGGTCTATCTTACTACAACGAAAAGCGTTTTCGTGATTGTTGAGACTTGTTCAAGACCTGTTCCCAAGGGGGGGACCGCGTAAATGGGCAAACGCCAGACCGCCGACGCGCCGGAACCTTCGCCCGTGGACGACACCCTGGGCGGCGGGCAGGTCTTTGACCAACTGGAACTGCTCTCGGTCATGGGCCGGGATTTCGCCTCGACCCTGGATATCGAGGCGTCGCTGATGCGCGCCATCGAACACATCACCAAGTATGTCGACGCCGAGGGCGGGGCGTTGTTCATGCTGGATGATAACGGCGAGACGCTGCGCTGCCACGCCTGCGTCGGTCCGACCGAGATCACCGGCCTGGAGCTGAATTCCGATCAGGGCATTGTCGGGCGCTGTGTCCAGGACAACGCCAGCCAAATCATCCGCGACGTCTCCAAGGACGACGATTTCCACGGCGACGTCGATGAAAAAACCGGATTTACCACGCGCTCCATCCTGTGCGCGCCGATGAGCGTCAAGAACGAACGCCTGGGCGCCATCGAGCTGATCAACAAGCGCGGCGGCGACGGCCTGTTTGCCGAGTCCGACCTGCACCTGCTGGAGGCCATGAGCGCGTCCGCCGCCATGGCCATTATCAACGCCCGCATGGCCGAGGCCCTGGTCGAACAGGAACGCCTGGCGCGCGAGTTGGAACTGGCCGCCGAAATTCAACGCTCCCTGCTGCCCGACCCGGGCGGCGAGGGGTTCCCCATCGTCGGCGTCAACCACCCGGCGCGCACGGTGTCGGGAGATTTCTACGACTTTTTCCCGCTCGATGACGGACGCTTTTGTTTCAACCTTGGCGATGTCTCGGGCAAGGGCATGAACGCGGCGCTGCTGATGGCGAAAACGGCCAGCCTGTACCGCTGCCTGGGCAAGACCGTGCGCAACCCGGGCCGCCTGATGGCGCGGGTCAACGCGGAAATCTGCGAAACCGCCACGCGCGGCATGTTCGTGACCCTGGCCGGCGGCATCTACGACCCCGCCACCGGCATCGTCCGGTTGTCCAACGCGGGCCACGAGCCGCCGCTGTTTCACCGCCCGGACGGCGAATTTCAGGACTTCCCGGCGGAGGCGCCGCCGGTGGGAATCTCGCCCATTCTGGCCGACGGCAATGAATTCCCCGAAACCGTGCTGAACCTGGACGGCGGCACGCTTTATATCTTCACCGACGGCGTCACCGAAGGTTATCTGGAAGACGGCAGCGAACTGGAAGTCGAAGGCTTCAAGGCGCTGATCCGGGCCAACGCCGCCCTGGATACCAGCGGCCGGCTGGAGGCCGTGATCAGCCTGATCAAGCGCGTCGACACGGCATTGCGCGACGACCTGACGGTGCTGGCCATCGACGACGCCGGCGCCCATGCCAGGCGCCAGGCAGGTTCCGCGCCGTCCCCGGGCAGTGCCGGGGCGGCCGCCGAGACCGAGGTTTTGCTGACGCTCAGCGTGCCGTCCCGGCCCGACCGTTTGAAGCTGATCCGGGGCGCGGTGTCGGAGGCGGTCAAATT